>NZ_RBMB01000015.1:0-75449 GCF_003989485.1 Kocuria sp. HSID17590
CACCGGGCCCTGCCGCGGGGGACACCCCGGCGCCGGGCGCCGTCACGGCCCCGGGCGGCGTCGTGCCCCCGCGCAACGGATCCGCCGCCGTGACGGGACCCGGCGCACCCACCACGCACCGAGGAGGCCGCGCATGAGCGCCCTGGAGCTGTTCACCCAGCCGCTGGAGTACGAGTTCATGCTGCGCGCGCTGGTCACCACCGTGGCGGCGGCGTCCGTGTGCGCGGTGCTCTCGTGCTGGCTGGTGCTCGTGGGGTGGTCGCTCATGGGCGACGCCGTGTCCCACGCGGTGCTGCCCGGCGTGGTGCTCGCCTACATCCTGGGCATCCCGTTCACCGTGGGGGCGCTGGTCGCGGGCGTGCTGGCCGTGGTGCTGATCGGCGGGCTGCGGGGGACCAGCAGGGTCAAGGAGGACGCGTCCATCGGGATCGTGTTCACGTCCTTGTTCGCGCTGGGCCTGGTGCTCATCTCGGTCACCCCGAGCCAGACCAACCTGACGCACATCATCTTCGGCAACGTGCTGGGCATCTCCGCGGCGGAGCAGCTGCAGATCTGCGTGCTGGCCGTGGTGGCGCTGGCGGTGATGGTGCTCAAGCGGCGGGACCTCACCCTCTACGCGTTCGACCCCCAGCACGCCCACGCGATCGGGCTCTCCCCCCGGTTCCTGGGCGGGCTGCTGCTGGGGCTGCTCGCGGTGACCTCGGTGGCCGCCCTGCAGGTGGTGGGAGTGGTGCTCGTGGTGGCCATGCTCATCATCCCGGGCGCCACCGCGCACCTGCTCACCGACCGGTTCGGGGTCATGCTGGTGATCGCGCCGTGCGTCTCGGCCACGTCCGCGGTGCTGGGCATCTACCTCAGCTACTGGCTCAACGCCTCCCCCGGCGGGCTGGTGGTGCTCGTCCACGCGGCGGTCTTCGCGCTCGCGTACCTGCTCAGCCCCGCGCACGGGGTGCTGGGCAGCAGGCTGGCGGCACGACGTCGCCGGCGGGCGGTGGCGGGGTAGGTCGCCTCCGCGCCCGGGCGGGGTCGGGGCGTCCCGTGCCCTTCCCCTGCGACACGAGACCTGCGTGTGCGCGTCGGGCAGGCGTCGATCCCCGCCGGGCCAAGGTTGCCCGGGCGGCAGCGCTATGAGCTCCGGTCCCTGGCCCGGGCGGCTCGCTTCCGTTCCTGCTGCCGAGCGTAGTAGGCGCGGGAGCGGTTCCGGTCCCCGCAATCTCTCGTGACGCACCAGCGCCGGTTCCGCCGGGGGGACGTGTCGAGGTAGACCCATCCGCAGGTGGCGTCCTCGCACTGGTGGAGGCGGTCGAGGTCGTCCCGGTTCATGAGTTCCACCAGGCCGCGCGTGATGCGGTGGCGGACGGTCGCCAGCGTGAGCTCGTTGTCGGACCAGCACCAGCCCGCACCGCGCCGGGACAGGTGGGAGTGGCCCAAGGTGTCCCGGAAGGCAGTGGCAATGGTCTCTGCGGCGTGCTCGTCACCGTGGAACAGGGCCTCGTAGAGCCGCTCGCGCAGCGCAACGACTCGATCCAGTTCAGCGGCGGCGGTGCACGGATCCTCTCCGGCAAGAACCCGGAGCTGTTCCTGCTCAGTCGCATCGAGCAGCCCGGACTCCCGGCACCACGTGAGCACGCGGTCGTAGGAGGTCAGATCCTCCTCCCGCGCGGGGCCGCCGAGCCGCCACTCCACGGTATTGACCAGGTCGAGCATCCGGTCGCCCGAAATGTGGCTGAACGCCGCCATGCACCCTCCTCACAGACAGGTCAAGTCTTGCATGTGAGGGGGATCCGGGCTTGACTCTCACAAGCAACATCAATTTCACCCGTGAGAGCCACGCACCGGCCGACCACTCGAGAAAAGAGGCCCCTCATGTCGCTCCGCCTGTCGCACACCACCTGGGACGCCATCGACCCGCACGCCGTCGCCGAGTTCTGGCGCGAGCTCACGAACTGGGCGATCCACGAACCCGACTGCTACCACCCGGGCTCCGACGAGTGCTACCTGGTGACCCCCGACGGCTACATCGTGCTCTTCTTCCGGGTCCCGGACGCCAAGAAGGTGAAGAACCGGGCCCACATGGACCTCATTCCCCAGGGAGCCTCCCAGGAGGAGGAGGTCGCGCGGGCACTTCGACTGGGGGCAGTCATGGTCGACGACCGCCGCCACGACCTGGGCTGGGCCGTCATGGCGGACCCCGAGGGCAACGAGTTCTGCATCCTCTGACCCGCGGCCTGGCGCAGGGTGGCGCCCGAGGGCCAGGGGACAGAAAGTCTCCGCCCTCGCACCCCTCTCTCTGTCGTTGGGCTTGCCGGGCTCGCCTCGACGGCCCCGGTCCTGTCAGGAACCGACCTCGCCCAGCGAGACCCAGACCGCGTCGGTGGCGGTCTGCCCGAGGGGGACGCTGCGAGCGCCGTCGTCCAGCACGGCCTGGACCGAACCCGAGTAGGGGCCGCCGGAGCGGATGTCCAGGGGGACCCCCACGCCGATGCCCTGCTCGGCGAAGAAGCGCAGCAGTCCCGAGTCCCGGTCCGAGATCCGTTCCACGCGCACGCGGGAACCGTCCGGGACGGTGGTGAGGGAGACGGCGTCGGGAGGGGTGATGGTGCCGTCCTTGGCGGGGATCGGATCGCCGTGCGGGTCGCGCGAGGGGTGCCGCAGGAGGTCGTCCAGGCGGTCGATCATGAAGTCCGAGACGGCGTGCTCCAGGTGCTCCGCCTCGTCGTGGACCTGGTCCCAGCGGTAGCCGAGCATCTCCACCAGGAACGTCTCGATCAGCCGGTGCCGGCGCACCATCTCCACCGCGAGCGCCCGGCCCTGCTCGGTGAGCTCGATGGCGCCGTACGGGCTGTGCGCCACGAGACCCTGCTCCGTGAGCTTCTTGAGCGCATCCGAGACGGTGGACAGCCGCAGACCGACCTTCGCGGCCAGCGCCGATGTGCTGACGGGCTCCGCGGACCACTCCCCCAGGTTCCAGATGGCCCGCAGGTAGTTCTGGTGGCTCACCGAGAGCTTTGCGACCGACATGGTGGGAGACTCTAGCAAGGCAGAGAACCTCGCACCGAGCAACCAGACGTCATGCAGGCGCTCCACGGCGCGTCCTGGTGCGGGAAGTTCATGTCGTACGCATACACTCCGGTAGACCACCCGCTTGGGTGGAAGTCACACTAACCTGTCACCGCCCCGCCAGGCGGTTTACAGGTGGAGGGGAGGGGCTGCCGTGCTGCCCCCTCATGAACCGACGTCGAGCCCCCTCGGGACGACCGCAGCCGAGCCCTCTTCTCCCGTTCCCGCCCGCGCACCAGGCGTGCCGCTCGACGCCGTGGCCCGCGCCGCCACGAGGGGCATCCAGATCTACCCCTCCGTGGCCTCCGCGCAGTTCAGCATCACGGGCAGCCCTCTGGCTCCCGAGCTCACGGTCACGCTGGTCTTCACTCCCGCCCTGGAGAACCCGCGGATCAAGGACGAGATCCGCTACGAACTCATCCCGGGGCTGGAAGTCATCATCGGCGCCCCGTTCGCCCGGGTGACGCTGGTCTACACGGATGCAGCACCCGCCCTCACCCCGGCACCCGAGACCGCCGCCTGACGGAGCGGCGGGAGCCGCCCTTCGACCCTTCTCTCGCGGTCACCGCACATGGTGCGATTCCTGCAGCTGATAGACGGGCGTGTCCATCCCCAGCTCCCGGGCCTTGAGCTGCAGCGCGAGGTACTTCGAGTAGTGGCGGGACTGGTGCAGATTGCCGCCATGAATCCACAACTGCGGCACCGCTGTGGGCTTCCACATGTTGCGCAGCTCCCCTTCCCAGGGACCGGGGTCGCGGGTCGTGTCCGAGCCGTACCCCCAGCACTTGCCCACTGCGTCGGCAACCTCCGGCGAGACGAGATCCGCGAGCCACGCATTCATCGACCCGTACCCGGTCGCATAGACGAGCAGGTCCACGGGGACCAGCCGGTCGCCGTCGATGACCACCCCCTCCGGCACGACCTTGGTGACCTGACCGCGCTCCAGCTGGATCCGGCCGTCGATGATCAGCTGCGATGCTCCCACGTCGATGTAGTACCCGGATCCCCGTCGCAGGTACTTCAAGAACAGGCCTGAACCGTCCTCGCCGAAGTCCAACTCGAAACCGGCATCGGTGAGCGCACGGTAGAAGTCCGCATCCCGCTCAGCCATCTGCTCGTACACGGGAATCTGCGCAGCCGGCAGCAGCCGGTACGGCCACGAGGCGAAGAGCATGTCGGCCTTCTCCGTGGTCACCCCGTTCTCCAGGGCCTCCTCCGAGTAAAGCGCGCCCAGCGCCAGCTCCCGCAGGGAGTCGCTGCGGGAGATGTGCGTGGAGGAACGCTGGATCATCGTGACCTCGGCGCCCTTCTCCCACAGGGTCGCCGCGATGTCGTGGGCCGAGTTGTTCGACCCGATGACCACAGCTCGCCTGCCCTCGAGATCTTCTTCCCCACCCGTGAACTCGGAGGAGTGACCCTGCCATCCGGCGAAGTCATCGGCGCCTTCGAAACGGGGGGTGTTTGGGTAACCGGAGACACCCAGTGCGAAGACGAGCTGGGTGGGGTGCAGGACGACCTCCTCGCCACGGCGGTCCACCCGCACGGTCCACGTGCCCGTGCCCTGGTCGAACTGCGCGCCCAGGCACCGTGTGCCAGCCCAGTAGTCGAGTTCCATGATGTCCACGTAGTGCTCGAGCCAGTCCCCCATCTTGTCCTTCGACGGGAAGATCGGCCAGTCGTCGGGGAAGGGCAGGTAGGGCATGTGGTCGTACCAGACCGGGTCGTGCAGGTGCAGCGACTTGTAGCGTTTGCGCCACGAGTCACCCGCCCGCTCGTTCTTCTCTACGACAATCGTCGGCACGCCGAGACGTCGCAGCCGCGCGGCGAGCCCGATGCCACCCTGACCCCCGCCGATGATCAGCACGTACGGCTGCTCGTCGAAACCGAGCCGGGCGTCGCGCTCCGCCCGGGACTCCTTCCATGTCTTGCGCCCCCGGGTGATCTCGTGGGTGACGCCGAGCTCACGGCGGGGGCCCTTCTTCTCCTCGTGCCCCGTCAGTTCCTGCAGGGTGGTCAGCAGTGTCCAGCAACGTCCGTCCACGAGCCTCAGGTGAGCCCAGCCACGCCCGGCGGCGGTCATGAAGTTGAGCCATGCCTCTGCGTTCTCGGCCGTGCCCGATGCGGGCTCGGCGAGCTGCCAATCGTGCGGATCGACTGTCGGCAGCTGGGCCTGGAGCAGCGCCGCGATCTCATCGATGCCTTCGAGCGTCTTGAGGTTCCACGTGAATGCCACGAAGTCACGCCAGTAGCAGTCCTCGGCGAAGAGTTCCCGCAACGCGTCCTCGTCGTGCGCACGGAGTGCCCGGTCGAAGGCGGCGAGCCACATCTCGACGGCGCTGCTGGCCGCCTGCGGGTCGTCACTCACTGCGGAGCTCTCGCCGGGATCGGTTGCACGGTCGTGGGTCTGAGTCATGTCACTCCCTGATGTGGCTAGGCTATGATTTGGGTCACACTAGCGCGCTTCACCCGCCGACAACACCGGGCAGGACGAAAGCCCTGGGTCGCCACGATCTCCAGCCATCCGGTCCGCCGACCGCGCGTCCGGATCTGCGAGTGGATGACGCCGCCGCCCGCACCGTGAAGCCCATGGCACCGAGGCGCGCAGAGGCCCGGCCTCCCAGAACACGGGAGCCTCGACGTCGGCCCGGGCGGCCCCCACTGCACGTCGGCACCGTTGCCCCCCCGGTAACGGGGGGGCTTCATACCGAGCCCCTCCGGCTCCTCGGAAGGGAAGTGAGAAGCGGAACGGACAACGGTTGGCATCGTGCTGCGCATCATCGGGGCGCGCTCTTCCACTGCTCCAGCCGCCTCCTCATCGCGACGAACCCTTCGGCCCGGATCCCGCCCTGGTTCGGCGCACCTCCCTGCAATCCGCGGTCGCGCCAAAGACCCTCACGCCCGCCACCCAACAGCCCCCAAGGACCCCGCCCGCCCTGAGACCTGCCGGGCGCGCGGAGCGCGCCCGCGGCGTCGCCGTACCCTGGACGTCATGGACGACCCCGCCGACCCCCACCCGGACCGCCCGCAGGACATCCGTGTGACCCACACGCGCAGTGCGATCCGCGAAGCGTGCCTGGAGCTGCTGGAGGCGCACGACGCCCGCAGCATCACCATCAGCCAGCTGTGCAAGCAGGCAGGGATCTCCCGCGGCACCTTCTACCAGCACCACTGCGGGCTCGACGACGTGTACGCGGACATCGTGCGCCAGGAACTCGCCCGCACCGCGAAGGATCTCGAGGAGTTCGAGGGCACGCCCGGCCACGACCCCCTGGAGCGCCTGGTGACGTTCGTGCACGCCCGCGGCACCGGCCCCGTGGTGATGATCAGCAACCAGCAGCTGGCCTCACGGGTGCGGCCCATCGTGGAGCAGTGGCTCACCGAACGGATCTCCCTGGCCTCCTACGGCACCGCGCTCGAGGATCTGGACACCGAGCGCCGGGCGCGCGCCTACTTCGTGGCCGGTGGGCTCGCCACCGTGCTCGGGCGGCAGGCGCGCGCGGCCACCGCCACGGCCAGCACGACCGCGATGACCGACCTGCTGCGCGCCTCGATGCGCACCGTCCTGCACCCGCACATGTCCACCACCACATTGCGACAATACCCCCCTAGGGTATAACTTCGAGGCATGAGCGCTTCCGAGACCCCGTCCCGCGGCTACACCCAGGACAAGACCGCGTACGCCCGCCGCCTCAAGCGCATCGAGGGCCAGGTGCGTGGCATCCAGCGCATGGTCGAGGAGGACGCGTACTGCATCGACGTCCTCACCCAGATCTCCGCCATCCAGTCCGCCCTGAAGTCCGTGAGCCTGGGGCTCATGGAGGAGCACCTGGGCCACTGCGTCAAGCACGCCGTGGAGCACGCGCACGACACCGGGGACACCGCCGAGATGGACAGCAAGCTCGCGGAGGCCAACGCGGCCATCGCCCGCCTCGTCAAGAGCTGAGCGCCCCAGACCACACGGGGCCCCAACGACCCCTCCCCCGAGAACCAAGGAGAACACCATGACCACCACCGTGAACGTTTCCGGAATGACCTGCGGCCACTGCGTCTCGTCCGTGAAGGAAGAACTCTCCGAGGTCCCCGGCGTCACCGCCGTGGACGTGGACCTGAACTCCGGCGGGATTTCCCCCGTGACCATCGAGAGCACCGGGGACCTGGACCCGCAGGCCGTCACCGAGGCCGTGGCGGAAGCGGGGTACAGCGTTGTCTGACCCCGCCACATCCTCCACAGCCACCGTGGATCCCCAGGTCCACGGACCCCTGCGCGAGCTGGACCTGGAGATCACCGGCATGACCTGCGCGTCCTGCGTGGGCCGGATCGAGCGGAAGCTGCGCAAGATCGACGGCGTGCAACCGGCCGTCAACCTCGCACTCGAGTCCGCGGCGGTCCAGGTGCCGGCGGACGTCTCCGACCAGCAGATCCTCGATACCGTCAAGCGTGCCGGCTACCAGGCCACCATCGCCGGGGGCGGGCAGCCGACGACGTCGCACGGTGAGGGCGCCGGGGCGACCTCCCCTGGCTCGGCGGGTTCCGACGACTCGGATTCCGACGCCGCCGGTTCCGGTGCCGCGCGCACCTCCGGTCCGTCGTCAGATTCCGACGCGGCAGACGCGCGGGGCACGACGTCGTCGCCCTCCTCGGGTGCCGCGCCGCGCCAGGCCCCCGCCGGCCGCGGGGCTAACGAGCACCGCGACCCCGCGCTCGAGACCACCCCCGCCCAGCGGCGGATGGCCGACCTGCGGAAACGGTTCTGGGTGGCTGCCGCGTTCTCCGTACCCGTGTTCGTGATGTCCATGATCCCCGGCGCGCAGTTCCCGCACTGGGGCTGGGTGGCCGCGCTGCTCGCCCTGCCCGTGGTCACGTGGGCGGCCTGGCCGTTCCACCGGGCCACCGCCGTGAACGCGCGCCACCTCTCCACCACCATGGACACCCTGGTATCCCTGGGCGTAGCCGCGGCGTACCTGTTCTCGCTGTGGCACCTGGTGGCGGACCCCGGCATGACCGCCCATGCCCACCCGGGCATGCCCATGGACATGTCCAGCCACCAGCTGTACTTCGAGTCCGCAGCGCTCGTCACCACGTTCCTGCTGCTGGGCCGCTGGCTCGAGGCCCGCGCCAAGTCCCGCTCCGGCGAGGCGCTGAAGGCGCTGCTGGACCTCGGTGCCCAGCAGGCCACCGTGGTCGACCAGGACGGCACCGAACGCACCGTCCCCGTGTCCGAGCTCGCCGTGGGCGACACCTTCGTGGTGCGCCCGGGCGAGAAGATCGCCACGGACGCCGTGGTGGTGGAGGGCGAGTCCGCCGTGGACGCCTCCATGCTGACCGGGGAATCCGTCCCGGTGGAGGTCGGCCCCGGTGATGAACTGACCGGCGCCACCGTGAACACCACCGGGCGGCTGCTGGCCCGGGCCACCCACGTGGGCTCGGACACCGTCCTCGCCTCGATGGGCCGCACGGTGGCCCGCGCCCAGGCGACCAAGGCCCCCGTGGCCCGGCTCGCGGACCGCATCTCCTCAGTGTTCGTGCCGGTGGTCATGGGGCTCGCCCTGCTGACCCTGGTGGTGTGGCTGGTCGTCACCGGAGACCTCAACCGCGCGTTCGTCGCCGCAGTCTCGGTGCTCGTGATCGCCTGCCCGTGCGCCCTGGGACTCGCAACGCCCACCGCCATGCTCACCGGCACCGGGCGCGGCGCCCAGCTGGGCATCCTCATCACCTCCGCGGAGGTCCTCGAGGACACCCGCTCCGTGGACACCGTGGTGCTCGACAAGACCGGCACGGTGACCCACGGAAGCATGGCCGTGAGCGGGGTGACCCCGCTGAACTCGTGGTCGAAGGACCAGGTCCTGGACCTCGCGGCGGCCGTGGAGCGCTACTCGGAGCACCCGATCGCGCAGGCCATCGCCGCGGCGACCCCCCACCGCTACGACGTCTCCCGCTTCGAGTCCGCCCCCGGCGGCGGTGTGCGCGGGTATGTTCCGGACGGCATGAATGCCCGGGCGGTCGTCGTCGGGCGGGAGTCGTGGCTCGCGAAGAACGGCGTGACGCTCGACTCCGAGGAGACCGAGGCCCTGAGCCGCGCCCGGCAGAACGGCGCCACCACCATCCTCGTGGCGGTGGACGGACGGCTCGCCGGCTTCGTGGACCTGCAGGACACCATCAAGGAGGAGGCGCCGGAGGCCATTGCCGAACTGCGTCGTCTGGGTCTGCGCCCGGTGCTGCTCACCGGTGACAATGCCGCGGTGGCACGCTCCGTGGCCGCCGCCGTGGGGATCGAGCCCGAGGACGTGATCGCGGACGTCACCCCGGACGGCAAGGTCGAGGCCGTGGAGAAGCTGCAGGCGCAGGGCCGTGTGGTGGCCATGGTGGGCGACGGCGTCAACGACGCCCCCGCACTCACCCGCGCGGACCTGGGCATTGCCATGGGCTCCGGCACGGACGCCGCCATGCAGGCCGCGGACATCACCGTGGTGCGCAGCGAGCTGACCGCCATCCCCCTGGCCATCCGGCTGTCCCGCAGGACGCTGGCCACCATCAAGTCCAACCTGTTCTGGGCCTTCGCCTACAACACTGTGGCCATCCCGGTGGCCGCGCTGGGCCTGCTGAACCCGATGGTCGCGGGCGCGGCCATGGCCTTCAGCTCGGTGTTCGTGGTCCTCAACTCGCTGCGGCTGCGGGGCTTCGCCCGCTGAGCACGGGCCCGGGCACGACACCCCGGGCGGCCCCCAGCGAGACCGCGGAAGCAGGGGAAAGCCGGTGGAACCAGTTGACCCCACCCGCACACGGGAAGGGCCCCGGAGAACCAGAACGGTTCCCCGGGGCCCTTCGTCACGGGGACGCGACGGCGTCATGGGAGCATCGTGGCGGCGTCGCCACGGCCGCGCACAAAAGATCTGTCAGCGGGCGCTCGAGCCCGGTTCCTCGCCCGTGGTGTCCGGGCGCACGCGCTGGCCGAACTCAGGCTCACCGGAGGTCTTCTCCTTGGCCGCTCCACCGGCTGCCGCGCTGCGGGCGCGCTCCGCCTCCCGCCGGGCCTTGCTCTCGGCGAAGATCTTGGCGGAGGAACGGTTCACGCCGGTGCCCTGTCCGAGCTCCTCGGCGTTGGGCTTTTCGAGCAGCATGAGGGTGGCGCACACGACCACGGAGGCGATGAACGCGATGCCCGCCGCGATCAGGCCGAGGCCCACGCGTGCGGCGTTGTCGGTGCCGCCGGCGGCCACCGTGGAGACGACCACGAAGGCCACGACCGCCAGGACCACGGAGATGACCAGGGGCCCCTTGATGTCGGTTTTGCGCCGGCCGTCGTGCTCACTGCGCTGGGCCACGTGATTCCTCCTGGCGATGCTCTGGGTGTGGTTCGGGGGTGGGTCACGCCCATCAACCCGACATGTCAGTCTACGCGGTCAGGCCGCGCGCTCCGGGCCCTGCCGGGTCTGGTCCGCCGCCCGCGCATCGTGGCGCAGGCTCAGTGCGGCGACCAGCTGGCTCACGCCCAGGATGATGGCGGCACCGCCCGCGACCCCGAGCTCCGCCTTGGTGCCCAGGTTCTCCACGAGCACCATGCCCATGGCCGCGAACACGGTCACCACGCCGCAGAGGCTCCAGTCCCGCCCCAGGGGGAACTCGTGGCGGAAGCGCATGCCCAGGACGAGTTCCGTGATGCCGCACAGCCCCATGATCACGGCGGAGAGCAGGACGAGCAGCCAGTCGCTGCTGGCGACCACGGCCGTGAGTGCTCCACCGAGCACGTAAAGCACGCCGTAGGACTGGGGGATGCTGCGGCTCGCCCCCAGGTCCACGTCCTCCCGGCGGTTCAGGCGCACCTGCAGGAAGATCGCGGAGACCCCGGTGCCCACCAGGAAGAACGCCATGAGCCACCGGCCGGTGGTCAGGGACGGCTGCTGCCAGAACACGGTCACCGCCGCGAAGACCAGCGCCACCACGGCGCGCAGCAGCACGGGCGCCCACAGGTCGTGGCGCACGTCCGCCGCGCCGGTGCCGGGGCGGCTCTGCCCGCCGTGCGGGGCGGAAATCTGCTGGGGCACGCCGAAACTCCTGATCTGCCGTGGTTGTTCCGGCCAGTCTAACGAGGGCGCCCCGGGGAGTTCCCTAGGAACCGCCCGCCTCCCTCAGGATCCGGCGCAGCACCGCGGTTCCGCGCGTGAGGTCCTCGTCCGATGCCGTGAGTCCCAGGACGAGCCCTTCCGCGGAGGACGACGACGCCGCGCCCCCTCCCGCGCCGTCCTCGCCGGGGCGCGCGGTCCAGTACTCCCGCAGCCCGCTCACCAGCACACCGCGCTCCCGGGCGAGCGCGAGCACCCGGGACTCGTCCGCCACCTCCACCACCGCGTGGGCTCCGCCGGCCATGGGCACCACGGCCACACCGGGGATCCCGGCGAGCGCGGCGGAGACGAGCGAGCGGCGTCGTCGGAAGGAGCGGCGCATCCTGGCCGTGTGGCGCTGGAACTCGCCCGAGCCCATGAAGCGGGCCAGCGCGTCCTGGCCCACGAGCGAGACGGGCGAGCCCAGGTCCGCGCGGGTGGCGAGCAGCCCGGGCAGCAGCGGCGCGGGAGCCACCAGGTGCCCGAGCGCCACCGAGCCGCCCAGGACCTTGGAGAAGCTGCCCAGGGTGACCACGGTGTCCGCGGCGGTGTCCAGGGCGCCGAGCGCGGGCAGGGGCTGGCCGGTGTGGCGCAGCTCGGAGTCGTAGTCGTCCTCGACCACCACCGCACCGTGCTCGCGGGCCCACCCCAGCAGCTCGACCCGCCGGTCCACCGGCATGGTGCCGCCCAGCGGGTACTGGTGCCCGGGCGTGACCACCAGGACGTCCGGGGGCGCGGCCACGTCCCACCGCCCGGCCCCGCCCCAGCGACCGGCGGGCAGCACGGCGGGGTCCAGCCCGTGCTGGTCCACCCGCACGGGCAGCGCGGTGTGCCCGGTGGCCTCGACCACGCGGCGCAGGGCCGGGTAGCCGGGGTTCTCCACCGCCACGCGCAGGGGGCGACGGCGCGCGGCACCGAGCACGCGCAGCACCAGCTGCAGCCCGTCCCGCACTCCGGCGGTCACGAGGATCTCATCGGGCGCGCGGATGATCCCCCGGTTCAGCCGCAGGTGGTCCGACAGATGCCCCCGCAGGGATGTCTCCGCGCTCTCGCCCAGGGCGGTGGCTCCGGCGGCGTCCCGCCACGCCCCGCGCCAGGCGGGCGTGTCCAAGGCGACCACGGGGCCCGCGCCCGGGCGGAGGTCGACGACCGGGCCGGTCTGTCCACTCCTGCTCCGCGCGGGCCCGGCCGCACCCAGCCGTGCGGGCGCCCGCCCTGCCGACGCTCGCGGTGCCGACGCTCGACCCGCCGACGCCCCGGGAAGGCTCGCGGGCGACGTCGTGCCCGGGCCCTCACCCCGCGCGGCGGCGTTCCGCCGCTCCCCCGGCGAGGTTGTGCGGACGCTCGGAGCCGGCCGCGCGACCGGCGTGAGAGACGGTGTGATCCGCGTGGCACCGCGGTCGGCCACGAGGTAGCCCTCGCCGTTCAGCACGTCCCACGCGGCGGTGACGGTCCCGCGCGAGATGCCGAGCCGGACCGCGAGCGCACGCGAGGACGGCAGCGGGTCTCCGGGGTGCAGCACGCCCCGGGCCACGAGCTCGCGGACCTGCCGGACGAGCTGCTCCCCCAGCGGAACCCCGGAGGCGCGGTCCAGGGTGAGCGGCAGGTCGATCTCGCGGGGGTGGCGCACGCGCTCTCCTCGGGTCGGTGGTGGAGGTGCCACGAGTCTTCCAAAGTGGACCAGTGGATCTCCTGAATTCTGGTCCTACCATTGGACCACTTCCCGGGCCACGATGGTGGGCATGACTGAATCCACCCAGACCTCTGCCGAGAACCCCACCCCCGTGACCGGATCGCGCCTCGTGAAGCGCGGCCTCGCGGACATGCTCAAGGGTGGCGTGATCATGGACGTGGTCACCCCCGAGCAGGCGCGCATCGCCGAGGACGCCGGTGCGGTGGCCGTGATGGCGCTCGAGCGCGTTCCCGCGGACATCCGCTCCCAGGGCGGCGTGGCCCGCATGAGCGATCCGGACCTGATCGAGCAGATCATCGACACCGTCTCCATCCCCGTGATGGCCAAGGCGCGGATCGGGCACTTCGTGGAGGCCCAGGTGCTGCAGCACCTGAAGGTGGACTACATCGACGAGTCCGAGGTGCTCTCCCCCGCGGACTACGTCAACCACATCGACAAGCACCGCTTCGAGGTTCCCTTCGTGTGCGGTGCAACCAACCTGGGCGAGGCGCTGCGTCGAATCACCGAGGGCGCGGCCATGATCCGCTCCAAGGGCGAGGCCGGCACGGGCGACGTCTCCGAGGCCACCAAGCACATCCGCACCATCCGCGCGCAGATCGCGGAGCTGCAGGCCCTCTACGCCGCCGCCCCGGACGCCCTCTACGTCAAGGCCAAGGAGCTGCAGGCCCCGTACGACCTCGTGGCCGAGGTGGCCCGCACCGGCGCCCTGCCGGTCGTGCTGTTCACCGCCGGCGGCGTCGCCACCCCCGCGGACGCGGCGATGATGATGCAGCTCGGCGCGGACGGCGTGTTCGTGGGCTCGGGCATCTTCAAGTCCGGCAACCCCGCCGAGCGCGCCCGCGCCATTGTGGCCGCGACCGCCTACTACGACGACCCCGCCCGCATCGCGGACGCCTCCCGCGGCCTGGGCGAGGCCATGGTGGGCATCAACGTGGCGGACCTGCCCGCCCCGCACCGCCTCGCGGAGCGCGGTTGGTGAGCGGGTCCCCCGCGCAGCACCACCCGCACGACGACGCCGCCCTCCCGGCCAGCACCGCCCTTCCCACCTCGGGCGCACGGGCCGGGGAGGCGGCGTCGCCTCCCGTGGTGGGCGTGCTCGCCCTGCAGGGCGGCGTCGTGGAGCACGTGCGCGCCGTGGAGTCCCTGGGCGCCCGCGCCGTGAAGGTGCGCTCCGCCGACGACCTCGTGGACCCGGACGGCGTCCCGCGCATCGACGCGCTGATCCTGCCCGGCGGGGAGTCCTCCACCGTGGACCGGCTGTGCCGCACGTTCGGACTGTTCGAGCCCCTGCAGCGGGTGGTCCGTGGTGGTCTCCCCACCCTGGGCACGTGCGCCGGGCTCATCATGCTCTCCTCCGAGATCGAGGATCCCGCCCCCGGCCAGCAGTCCCTCGGGGTGCTGGACGTGAGCGTGAACCGCAACGCGTTCGGCTCGCAGGTGGCGTCCGCGGAGGTGGAGCTGGCCTGGGAGGGCCCGGCGAGCGACGTCGTCGCCCCCGGTGACGTGGTGCGCGCGGCCTTCATCCGCGCGCCCGAGGTGACCCGGGCCGGGGAGGGCGTGGAGATCCTCGCCCGGCACCGGGGTGCGGTCGTGGCGGTGCGCCAGGGAAACGTGCTGGGCATCAGCTTCCACCCGGAGCTCACGGGGGACACCACCCTGCACCGGCTGCTGCTGGCCTCCGTGCGCTGAACCCGCCCGCGCCGACATGCGGCGCAACAGACTCGCGCGGGTGCGCCGCAAGCGTGTAGACCTGGGCTCTCCGACTACTTTCGACGGAGGAACTCTTGGCCGGCTTCACCACCCGCACCATCCACGCGCTGCACGACGTCGCCCTGGGTGCCGTGGTGCCCCCGATCCACACCGCCTCCACGTTCCTGCAGCCCACCGAGGGCGGCGAGGGTCCCTTCGAGTACCAGCGCGGGTCGAACCCCACGCGCACCGATGCCGAGACCACCCTGGCGGCGCTCGAGGGCGCCCGGCACTCCTTCGCGTTCGCCACCGGCATGGCTGCCACCGGGGCCGTGCTCGGCACCCTGCACGCCGGTGACTCGGTGATCATGGGCCTGCCCGTCTACGGCGGCAACTACCGGTGGGCCACCATTGAGCTGCCCAAGCGCGGGATCACCACGCACTTCCACGACGACCTCAACCGGCTCTCGGACGAGGACTTCGACGAGAGCACGCGCATCGTGTTCCTCGAGACCCCGTCCAACCCCACGCTGCGCGTGACCGACATCCGACGTGCCGTCGAGCTTGCCCACCGCCACGGCGCCATGGTGGTCGTGGACAACACGTTCCTCACCCCGTACCTGCAGCGCCCGCTGGAGCTGGGCGCGGACGTCACCGTGCAGTCCGCCACCAAGTACCTCGGCGGCCACGGGGACCTGCTGGGCGGCGTGGTCAGCACCAACGACGACGAGATGGCCGAGCAGGTGCACCTGGCACAGATGGTCTCGGGCGGGGTGCTCTCCCCCATCGACTCCTACCGCCTGATCCAGTCCGTGAAGACCCTCGGCATCCGCCTGGACCGCCAGCAGGAGAACGCCCGGCGGATCGTGGAGTTCCTGCGCGGCCGGGACGAGGTGGCACGAGTCCTCGTCCCGGGATCCTTCGACGAGGAGGAGGCCAGGATCCAGGAGGCCCAGGCGGACGGACTCGGGGGACTGTTCTCCTTCGAGCTCGTCCCGGGCAAGGACGTCCGGGCGTTCCTCGGCCGCCTGGAGATCTTCGGCTTCGCGGTGAGCCTGGGCGGCATCGAGTCCCTGATCTGCCTGCCCACGTCCATGACCCACGGCGCATACTCCGCCGAGGACCGCGAGCTGGCGCACCTGAGCGAGAACCTGCTGCGCGTGGCCGTGGGCATCGAGGACGTCGAGGATCTCATCGCGGACCTCGCCCAGGCCCTCGACGCGGCCTGAGAGGGGAACCCACCGTGGACTCACGTCGAGCGACCCGCCGGGCCGTGCTCAGCGGCACCGGTCTGGCGGGGCTGGCCGCCGTGCTGGCCGCCTGCTCACCGGGCAGCGGCTCCGAGGAGTCGGGTTCCTCCGAGGACCTGCTGGCCAGGATCCAGCGCACCGGTGAGGTGCGCATCGGCATGGAGGGCACGTTCCGCCCGTACGGCTACCACGACGCCTCCGGCGCCCTGGTGGGCTACGAGAAGGAGATCGGGGACCTGATCGCCGAGGACCTCGGGGTGCGCGCCACCTACGTGGAGACCCAGTGGGACTCGCTGATCGCGGGGGTGGGTGCGGGCCGCTACGACCTGGTCATGAACAACATCGCGCCCACGGCCGAACGCAGGGAGAACTTCGACTTCTCCATCCCCTACGCGATCTCCCAGGGCCGCGCCGGGGTCGCCCAGGACTCCCCGCTGAGGTCCGTGGACGAGATCTCCGGGCACACCTCCGCCCAGACCGAGACCTCCAACTTCGGCAAGAGCATGGCCTCCCTGGGCGCCCAGCTGGTGCCCACCACGGGGTTCGACGAGGCCATCATGCTCGTCTCCTTCGGACGCGTGGACTTGACCGCCAACGACTTCGTGACGTTCCAGGCCTTCTTCGAGCAACGCCCGGATGCCAAAATCCGTCTCCTGGACGGCCAGGTGGGCGACGCCTCCGAGTCCGCGGTGCTCATGGCCCGCAACCAGCCACGGCTGCGAGCCGCCGTGGACAAGTCCCTGACCACCCACATGGACAACGGCGATCTGGCCAAGATCTTCGAGAAATACGTGTCCACCGACCTCACCCCGGAGTCATGACCGATTTCCTGAGCCTATGGGCCGATTCCCTTCCGCAGCTGCTGCTGGCCACCGTCAAGGTGACCATCCCGCTGAGCATCATCGCCTTCGTCCTTGCACTGGTGGTGGCGGTGCTCGCCACCGTCATGCGCCTGAGCGGCATCCGCCCCCTGCAGTGGCTCTCCCGCTTCTACGTGTGGCTGTTCCGCGGCACCCCGATCCTGGTGCAGCTGTTCATCATCTTCTACGGGCTGCCCGCCGCCGGCATCACGCTCTCCGCGTGGACCTCGGCGATCCTCGCGTTCACCCTGAACACGGGGTCCTACGCGGCCGAGACCCTGCGGGCCTCCGTGCAGTCCATCCCCCGGGGCCAGCTCGAGGCCGCCCGGACGCTGAACTACACGGGCTGGCAGACGGTGCGCCACGTCGTCGCGCCCCAGGCCCTGCGGATCGCGCTGCCTCCCCTGGGCAACGACCTCATCGACCTGGTCAAGGGCACCTCCCTGGTCATGGTCATCACCCTGGCGGACGTGTTCCAGGTGGGCCGTCAGATCGCCGCGACCAACTTCCAGCCCCTCACGCTCTACGCGGAGGTCGCTGTGATCTACCTGGCGATCTTCACTGTCCTCTCGCTGCTGCAGTCCCGCCTCGAACGGGTGTCCAACCGCTACATCAGGAGTTCCCATGCTTGAGCTGACAGACGTCTCCAAGAGCTTCGGGGACACCACCGTCCTGCGGGGGATCACCCTGGCGCTGCCCAACGGGGAGACCACCGTGATCCTCGGGCCGTCCGGCTCCGGGAAGTCCACCCTGCTGCGCACCATGAACCTGCTCGAGATCCCCGAGTCCGGGCGCCTGGACATCAACGGGGACTCCGTGACCTTCGGTGCGCAGCTGACCCGCAGGCAGATCTCCGCGATCCGCCGCCGCTCCGCCATGGTCTTCCAGGGCTACAACCTCTTCCCGCACGAGACGGTGCTGGACAACGTGGCCATGCCCCCGGCACTGAACGGCAAGGCGGACCGCGCCACGGCCCGGGCTCGCGCAGTGGAGCTGCTGGAGTCCGTGGGAATGGGCCACCGGTTGGAGGAGTACCCGGACAACCTCTCCGGCGGGCAGCAGCAGCGCGTGGCGATCGCCAGGGCCCTGGCCGTGGAGCCGGACTACCTGCTCTTCGACGAGCCCACCTCCGCCCTGGACCCCGAGCTGGAGGCCGAGGTCATCAGGGTCATGGTGGACCTGGCCCGCGAGCGCCGTTCCCTGGTGGTGGTCACGCACAACATCGGCTTCGCCCGCCGGGTCGCGGACCGCATCGTCTTCCTCGCAGACGGCGGGATCGGCTTCGACGGCGCCCCGGAGGACTTCTTTGCCTCGGACAGTGAACGGATCCGGCGCTACCTCAACGTCTTCGACGCCGTGTGAGCCCGTGACGCCCGCCGTTGCGGCGGTGCCGGTGGCGGCGGGTGCCGACGACGACGCCCGGTGCGGGTGCTGCCCGTGGTGCCGCTACGGCGTGATATCTCCACGGCACCCTGCCTCCACAGCGGGCGTCGAACTCGCGGTGCCGCGGACGGGACGCGTGCCAGACGGCCGTGAGCGCGGCGGCAGGCGCCCGTGTCGCCCAGGGAGACCAGCACGTAGGTGCCGGCCCCCAGGACCACGGCGGACAGCAGCGGTCCCGCCGGCGGCCGGGACGGCCGCAGGTGCTCGATCGGGTTCATGGTGCCCCGCTTTCCCCGGACCTCCCCTGTCCGCACAGGATCGGCGGCCATCCGCCTCCCTGTAGGTGCGGGGCCTCCGCCGGTGCGTGTGATGCGCACAGCTCCAGGAGCCCGGTGAACAGGAACTCTTGGTGACCGGGTGGTCCTCGTGGGGGGGAGATCTTCCTCGGCCACCGGGTCGTCGTGAACCGGGAAGTGTGAACCGCGCACCGGGCCGGATCCCACGCCCCCCCCCCCCGAGGGGCCACCCCCGGAGAATCCTCCACCGCCGCCGAACGAGCATGAGGAACCGGAGGAATCGGACGGGCCCGAGCTGTTGCCGTACGCGGGGCCACTGGAGCCGCCCTTCGGCGGAACTCCGCGGCAGGCCCCGAATCACCAAGGTCAGCACGTCCGCCACGACAAGGAGCAGCACCGCCCCGATCGGAGAATGAACCCCGACTTCGAGAAGGCGCGGTCGGAGGCGGCCTGCGAGGTCGCCCGGTCGTACACCGCGGTGAGGGTGTCCCGCAGCGCGGTCGTAGGAGGATCCGGCAGCCTCAGGACCCGAACGGGAGCATGGCGATCACGATGGCCGCCCTGGGTGACCAGGGGCACAGCGGGTATCGTCATGACCCCCTGGCCACGACCGGATTTGCCATCGCGAAAACAGTCCAGGCCGCGGGCGTGCCGCTCAGAAGCTCCCGGACGCCCCGCCCCCGGTGAAGCCGCCGCCCCCGCCGAACGAGCTCGTGCCGCCGGAGCTGCCGGACGACGAGGTCGAGGCGTTGACCACGCCCCCGGAGTACAGGGATGGGGAAACCGCGTAGAGCGGCAGCCAGCTCTGGAAGGTGGGGGCGTAGTGCACCTCCCGCTCGATGCCGTCCTTGCCCGTGCGGCGCACGGGATCGTCGTTGAGGCCCGGCGCCTTGGGTTTCTGCAGGCGGTACTTCAGGTAGGCCCGGCGCATGCTCGTGCTGATCCCCTCGCCCGGATGCTCCCGCTCGTACTGCTCAATCTCCCGCTTCGCCTGATCCATGATCTGCCTGGTGCTCCGGCGGCAGCGCCAGACGAGCACCAGGACCCCGAGCACGACCACGCCGACAATCGACAAAATGACCGTGGCCACCGTGCGCCCCTTCGCCGTCCGGTCCGCCGCGGCCTGCGGATCGGCCTCGTCGTAGACCTTGGTGACCGTCTTTGTGAACGCGTCCGCGTAGTCCCCGTCCTTGAACCCGGGCTCGAGCTGGTTCTCCATGATGTTCTCGGCGTCCGAGTCCGAGAGCACCTCCCGGGCGCCGTCCCCGACCTCGATGCGCAGCTCGCGCTCCCCCATGTCTGCGACGATCAGCACGCCGTTGTTGCGCCCGTCGTCCCCCACGCCCCAGTCTGTGGCGACCTTGCGCGAGTAATCCTCGATGTTCTCGCCCTGGGTGTCGTTCACGGTGAGGACCGCCGCGCGGATGTATTCGTTTTCATCATTCTTCTCGCCGATCAGCCGGTTGAGCTGCTCCTCCTGGCCGTCCGTCAGCAGGTCGGCCTGGTCCTGAACGGCGCCCACCTCGGGCCGCGGCGGGACGTCCAGGGCCTGGGCGGGGGCGACGGCGCCCGCCACGAGCACCGCGGCCAGGGCACCCCCCAGGGTGGCGCGCCTGAGCACCGCGGGCTGGGTTTCGGCGGTGGTCACGAGGGTCCTCCGGGGGTCTCGGGGTTCGGCGCTGTGCACGCGGGGTTGCTGGGGCCAGGCTACGTGCGCTCGTGCGCGGACAGAACCATCACCCCGGCCCCCGGCGGGCGTGTCGGCGGCGTGGCAGCCGACGCGGGTTCGGTCTCCGCCCCGAACCGGCGTTGCCGACCGCCCTCGGCCACTGGCCGGCTCCCGGGAGGGAAACCGGCCTACGGAGGGGACGTGCGCGACGGCGTCATCGGGAGCCTCAGTTCTTCGCGGTGGGAACAACCATCACGGGGGACTCGGTGTCCGCAAGGACGGCCTGCGAGACGGAGCCCATGAGCAGCCCGCGGAAACCGCCGTAGCCGCGCGTGCCCACGACGAGCAGGTCCGCGGTGCGCGAGGCGTCCACGAGGGCGTCCGCCGGACGCCCCTCCAGTACCCGGGTGACGGTCTCAAGGCCCGGGAACTCGCCCCGCAGCTCCTCGGCAACGCTTTCTGTGAGCTGCTGGGCCGGGGCCTTCAGCTGCTCCTGCACGGCCATCTCGAGCTCGTAGGAGTTCACCGGCAGGTAGCCGGTGGTGGGGACCACGCTCACCACGGCGAGCGTGAGCCCGTGGTCCGCGGCGTAGCGCGCCGCCACGGTCACGGCCGGGTTCTCCGTGCCGAGCTTGTCCACGCCCACGACGACGCAGCCCGCGAACGTCTCACCCTCGGGGCGGGTTTCCCGCTCGTCGGGCTTCCAGCTCTCCGGGAGGATCACCACGGGAACCGAGGAGTGGGCGGCCACGGCCGCGGAGACGGAGCCCACCCGGCCGCGGACGCCGTGGTGCCCGCGCTTGCCCATGACCACCACGGCGGCGTCCTTGGACTCGTACACGATCACGCCGGCCGCGTCACCGCGCTCGATGATGCACTGGGCCGTGACCCCGGCGGTCTTGGCCTTCTCCACGGCCCGCTTGGCGAGCCGCTCGGACTCCTCCTGCAGCGCGTCCGCGAAGGCGCCGTAGAGGGACTGGTCCAGGCCGGTCTGACGCCCCGTGGAGAGCACGATCTTCACCGGCAGCTGCCGCTGCTGCGATTCCGCGATCGCCCAGTCCAGGGCGCGCTCACTGTGGTCGGAGCCGTCGTACGCCACCACGATGTTCTGTGTCATGTCTGTGCACCTGCTTGTCTCGGTTGGAGGATGGGGGTGTTCGGGGCGGGCTCAGTGCTTGGTGGGGACCACCATCACGGGCCCGGCGGCGCCGGCCAGCACGGCCTGGGAGACGGAGCCCAGCAGCAGGCCCGTGAAGCCGCCCACGCCGCGGGAGCCAACCACCACAAGGTCTGCGGTGCGGGTGGCCTGCACGAGCACGCGGCCGGGGCGGCCCAGGAAGGCGTAGTCCATGACCTCCACGCCCGGTTCCCGCTCCGCGATGCTGCGGGCCAGCGCCGAGAGCTTCTTGAGGGACTCCTCGAAGTAGTAGGTCTGGTTGTACTGGTCCTGGAACCACTCGGGGGTCCCGGACAGGGCGCCGTTCACGGACACCAGGCTGAGCCCCAGCCCGTGGGCCGCGGCGTACTCGATGGCCTGGGCCACCGCGGGGTTCTCGTCCCCGGCGGCGTCCACGCCCACCACCACGGTGCCGGAGAAGTCCGTCTCGGACGCGGGCACGCGCTGCGTGTCCTGCCGTTCGGTGAGCTGGACGTCCTGCGCCTCCTGGGCCTGGGATGCGGCCTGCTCCCGGTCCGAGGAGTCCTGGTGCTCACCGGGCGGGACCACGATCACGGGCACCGGGCAGTGGGCGGCCACGGCGTTGGACACGGAGCCGATCCGTCCGCGCAGGGCACCCCCGCGGCCGCGCTTGCCCAGCACCACCAGGCAGCAGTCCTTGGCGGCACGCAGCACCGAGCGGGCGGCGTCCCCCTCCGCGGAGATGGTGTCGATCGGGACCTGCGGGTCCTGCTGGCGGGCGTGCTCCACGGCGGCCAGGAGGTTCTTCTCGCACTCCTGGCTGACGGCCTCCCGGTAGCGGGCCTCCAGGCCGGGCTCCCCCACGATGGCCACGGGGTAGGCGCCGATCAGCCGGACGGGAACGTTGCGGGCGTGGGCCTCGGCGAGGGCGCGGTCGAGGGCCCTGAGTGCGATCTCGGAGCCGTCGATGCCCACGAGGACGGGAGCGGTGGACAAGGTGCTGCGAACGTCTTTGTTCATGCCTTAAGAATAGTCCCGTGAGCTGTGAAAGGAACGGTTCACCACGCATCGTACCGGTGCTCGCGGGCCCCGGCGCACGACGCCGCCCGGCCCGGTGCCGCATCCCCCGCACCGGCACGCCGCGGCAGGTCTCGGAGCGACCCACGCAGGTCCCGGGGCGCTTCACGCAGCTGCCGCGGGGCTGGAGAGCGGTGCCGCCCCGGCCTCACGCCATGGCGAACATCCACCGCGAGCCGCGGATCCGCCAGCCCAGGGTGGCCGCGCGGGCGCCCGTGTAGCCGCCGGCGTACGCGAGCCATAGCCACACCGCCCCGGCCGCCCCCGCGCCGCCCCACTGGGCCACGGCCCACAGCAGAGGGAGGTAGACCACCAGGTTCACGACCCCGGCCAGGGCCAGGTAGCGGGCGTCCCCGGCGCCGATCAGCACGCCGTCGAGCACGAACACGAACGCCGCGACCGGCTGCCCCGCCGCGACCACCAGCAGGGAGACGCCGAACAGCGCCTGGACGTCCTGCGAGTCCGTGAACAGGAACCCCAGCCGCGGGCCCAGCACGCCCACCAGCAGGCCGGTGACCACGCCGAAGCCCAGCCCCCAGCGCAGCAGCCGACGCATGAGCAGCCGCACCGCGTCCCGGTCCTCCTGGCGGTCCAGGTTGCGGGCGCCGAGCTCCTTGCCGAGCAGCGCCTGCGCGGCGATCGCGAGGGCGTCCAGGGCGAAGGCCAGGAAGTTGAAGATGGTCATCGTCAGCTGGTACGCCGCGAGGTTCTCCGCGCCCTGGGCGGTGGCCACCACCACGGTGGAGAGGATCGCCACCCGCAGGGACAGGGTGCGCAGCATGAGCCACGACCCCACGGCGAGGTGGCCTCGGATCCCGGCCCAGCCGGTCCGCACCGCCACGCCCTCAGCGCGGAACCGGCGCCCCAGCATCACCAGGTAGGTCAGGGCCATGCCCCACTGGGTGATGCTGGTGCCGATGGCGGCGCCCGCGACCCCCAGGTCCGCACCGTAGACGAGCGCGACGTTCAGCCCGGCGTTCACGGCCGCGCCCACACCGGCGACGACCAGCGGGGTGGCGGTGTCCTGCAGTCCGCGCAGCACCCCCACCGCAGCGAGCACCACGAGCATGGCCACCAGGCCGGGCAGGGACCACAGCGCGTACGACGTCGCGTGGTCCAGCACCTCCCCCTGCGCACCCATTGCGCGCAGCACCGGCCGCATCACCACCGCGCCCACGGCCGCCAGGAGGATGCCCAGCCCGGCGGCGGTCCACAGTCCGTCCCGGCCCACGCGCAGGGCGTCCGCCATCCGCCCGGCCCCGAGGTGTCGTGCCACCGCCGGTGTGGTGCTGTAGGCCAGGAACACCATGAGCCCCACCACGGTCTGCACCAGGTTGGAGGCGACCCCCACACCCGCGAGCTCCGCGGTGCCCAGGTGCCCGATGATCGCCGAATCCGCGAGCAGGAACAGCGGCTCCGCGATCAGCGCCCCGAACGCGGGCACGGCGAGCGCAAGGATCTGCCGGTTCAGGCTCGGAACCCGGGAGGGGGCCGACGCCGCAGGGTCGCCCGGCGCGCCACGGCCACTCTCCTGCCCGGTGGCGGTCCGAGACGATGCGGGGTGGTCGTCAGAGGCCGGTGCGGGAGCATCGGAGACGGGCTGAGCGGGGTCGTCGGGCGTGGGCTGATGCGCGGGGGAGGAGGGCACCGCTCCAGGGTAGGCGGGGCCCGTGGTCGGTGCCCACGGGGCGGCGCACCCGTGCGCCGTCGACCTGACGTCTGCGGGCCCGCGGGAGCGGGCGCGCCTGCTCGGGTGACCGGGGCGGCGGTGCGGCGGGCCGCTCGGGCGGCCCGGGCGGCGTCGTCCCCCGCGAGGGTCCAGGACGGTCAGGGCTGGGGGTCGCGCGCGTCGTAGCGCAGGAAGCCGGGGAACACCCGCACCAGCAGGAGGACGAGCACCAGGCACACCGCCGCTCCGCCGAGGGCGGCCCAGCCCGGGCCGAGCAGCTGGCCGCCGGCGCCCAGCACGGCGTCGCCCAGGCGGGGTCCTCCGGCGACGACCACGATGAAGATGCCCTGCAGCCGGCTGCGCAGGGCGTCCGGGGTGGCGGCCTGCAGGATGGTGGTGCGGAAGAGCATGGACACGGAGTCCATGACCCCGGCGGCAACGAGGGTCGCGCAGGCGAGCGCCAGGGGCCAGGCGGTGTCCGCCCCCGCGCCCCGGGAGGTGAGCAGCACCACCGCGCCGAACGCCATGATGCACACGGCCCAGCCCGCCACCGCGGCGGCGCATGCTTGGCCGTGATGGTTGATGCGTATGAATGTTCCTGAGAACACGCCCGCGATCACGGACCCCGCTGCCAGGGAGGCGGTGAGCAGCCCGACCGTGAGCTGGTCCCCGCCCAGCACGGACGCCCCGAGCACGGGGAAAAGGACGCGCGGCATCGCGAACACCATGGCGGCCATGTCCAGCAGGAAGGTCATGCGCAGGTTCGGGCGGGTGGCCAGGAAGCGGAAGCCCTCCACCACGGAGCGGAGCCCGGGCCTGGTGACCTCGCCGTCCCCCGGTTCGGGCGGCAGCGGCGGGAGCTTGTACATGGCCCACAGGCTCACCGCGAAGCTCAGCGCGTCCAGCGTGTACGCCCACGCGAAGCCCAGACCGGCCACCGTGAACGCGCCGAGCAGCGGCCCCACCATGAGGCACGAGCCCATGGTCAGCTGGAACAACGCGTTGGCCGCGGGCAGCTGGCGGGCGGGCACCAGGCGGGGCACGATCGCGCCACGCACGGGCTGGCCGAGCCCCTGCGCGAAGGAGTGCAGGGACACGATCGCGTAGAGCACCCCCACGCTGCGGACGTCCAGCCACGCGTGGGCGGCGAGCGCCACGGTCATGGCGAACAGTCCCACTGTGGTCCACAGCCCGGCCAGCCGGCGGTCGTGGGCGTCCCCGATGGACCCGCCGTAGAGCCCAGCGACGATCAGCGGCACCAGGGCGAACACGCCCACCAGCCCCACCGCGAACGTGGAGTGCGTGAGCTCGAAGACCTCCAGGCTGATGGCGATCACCGTGAACTGGCTGCCCAGCATGGACAGCGTGGAGCCCGCCCACAGCCGGCGGAAGGCGGGGATCTCGCGCACGGGCGAGACGTCGAGGAGAAAGCGGGCCACGCACCGATCCTAGGGTGCGCGCACACCGCCCCGGCCCCGCACTGCGCACGCACCCTCCGTCCCTGCCGTCGAGCGCCGTCCACCGCGGCCCCGGCGCCCCGCGCGAGGTGCCTCGTGCGTGTCCGCCGCACCGCCTACGCTGAGAGCACCCCACGTCCCCGGGATCCCAGGAGCACCCATGCGCACACGCGAGCAACGCTGGGCCGCGCGCTCGGCCCGCGGCTGGCCGCGCCTGCGCGTGCACGCGGTGCTCAACGGCCTGGGTGCGCTCGTGGCGGGCGCGGGCCTGCTGTGGCTCACGCACGGGCCCCTGCAGTTCCGCAACTTCTCGGCGGGGGACGTCGCCTGGGTGTGGCGGGCGGTGACGCTCGCACTGGCGGTGCTCGTGCCGTACGTGCTGGTCTCCACGGGCGGCTACCTGCTGCTGGCCGGGGCCACCGCCACGCAGCGGGCCGCGCTGGCCGCCGGGCGTGCCCGCACGGTGGTGCTCAACCCGGACGAACCGGACGAGCCACCCGTCACGGTGCTGAAGCTCACCGAGCACACCCCGCCGGGCGTGAAGATCCGCGCCCACGCCCTGCACGGACGCCACCACGACAGCCGCTACAGCAGGGACCTGCTGGGCCTGCTGGCGGTCCAGTCCCCCGTGGCGCTGGCCCCGCTCGTGGTGGGTGTCCTGGCACTGGTGGTGGCCACGGTCTACTACTCCACCGGCTACGGCGAACCCGCCACTGTGCTGCTGCTGGGCGTCGCCCTCCTGGGGTGGAAGCTGTTCCGTGGCTGGCGCAGTCACCGGGTCTTCGCGGACACCCGCTGGGAGACCCCCGCGGAGCTGGTGGTGGACACCGGCCCCGTTCCCCGAGTCACCCCGCTGTCGGAGGACTCCTACGACCCGGAGCCTGCCCCGCGCGTCACCCGCTACGCGGACGACGACGCCGCGGTGCCGCCCGCGCGCGGCCGGGAGCGGGCGGCGTCGTCGTACCGCCAGGACGCGGGGTACCCCGAGGAGCCCTACGAGACCACGGACGAGCTGCCCGTGATTGAGCAGATCCGGGAGCGGTACGCGGAACCCCGGCGGCAGAGCAGGTCCCAGCGGCGCCTGGCCGAGCGCGCCGAGCGGGAGGCGGTCCGGCGGCGGTTGCCCCGCGTGGAGGCAGAACGCGAGGCCGAGGAGCGCGCCGCACCGCTTACCCGGGTGGCCCCGGGGCAGCATCCGGCCCGTGAGGTGGAGGACCCGGGCGGCGAGGCCGCGGAACAGCAGCAGCAGCGGCTGAACCAGAAGCGCTACGAGGACCACCTGCAGCGCCACCGCGAGAAGCGCGAGGACCGGCTGCGCAGCGCCGAGGCCCGCCAGCCCGAGGAGGCCTCCTCCCTGTTGGGCTACGCGATGAACCGACTGAAACGCCGCGGGGACGGGTCCTAGCAGCCCAGCCTCGGTGCGGGCGCACTCTCGCATGACCCCCACCCGAACCGGATGACTCGGCGACCGTCCGGCCTGCCAGCCGTCGACGACTGGAGCGCCGCTGTGAACCACCGCTGGAAGAGCGTCCTCATCTTCGTGGGCGGGTGGTTGCTCGGGGCGGTGTTCGTGCGCCTGGCCCTGGACTGGTCCGACGCCCAGCCGTACGAGGGCGCGGTGACCGAGCGGCGATACGTCGTGGTCGCCGGGCTGACCCTGGCTACGAGAGCCGGGGCCAGCATCGCGGCGGCCGGGTGGCGAAGACGCGTCACTTGCCGGAGCCGGACGCGGAGGCGTCTGCCCGTTCCACGTCCCGGCACTGCGAGCGCAGGACGAAGTCCGCTCCGATCAGGGCGCCGCCCCCGATGACACCGTGCCGCTGCCCGGTCCGGCCACGCCGGTGTGGCGCGGCCGGGCAGCGGGGCATGAGCGGGGGCACCCCACCGGGTCAGGAGATGGCGCTCCACCCCAGGTCCGCGGCGTCCACCGCGGCACGGCTTCCCAGGCGCCAGATCCGCCGCACGGTCCACACCAGCAGCGCCACGAGCAGGGCGTTGCGGGTGGTCAGCACCGCGGCCATCACCGGGTTGGCGTGGATCAGGGGCGTGTAGAACAGCGGGTAGATCACGAACGTGGTGGCCGCGATCCCCAGGGTGAGCAGGGCCGGGGTGCGCCACCGCACGCGGTCGTGGAGCAGACCCACCATGATCACGGGGGCCAGCCAGATCATGAACTGCGGGGAACCCACCTTGTTGAACACGATCAGCACCAGGGTCAGCAGCAGGGATCCCGCGTACACGAGCCGTCCGCGGTCCGCACCGCGGCGCAGCGCGCGCACCAGCAGCAGCGCAGAGGCGAGCACCGCCACGAGCAGCAGGGGCTGCATGAGGGAGGCCATGGTCTCCACACCGGGGCCGTACACCTCGGTGGAGTTGATGGCGGTGTTGTCCGCGATCCGCGAGCCCCCGATGCCGAGCACGGCAGCCCACGCCCACGGGGTGGAGAGCGTGGCCTCGAGCTGCATCCCGCGGGAGCCCTGGTTCAGGGCGAAGTCCGCGATCTTGTCGATCCCGCCGAGCACGAGCACCCCGGCGACCACGGCGGCGCTCACCACCACCCCGGTGACCACGATCCGCACGCGCTGGCGCAGCGCGATCACCATGGCCAGGACGGTGGCGGCGGGCCACACCTTGATCCACGTGGCCACGCTCAGCAGGGCGGAGCCCACCACGGGGTGGCGCACCGCGTGCAGCAGCCCGATGAACACGATGGGCGCCGCCACGCCCTCCACCCGGGCGAAGCTCAGGTAGCCCATGAACACGGTGAACACCACCCACCACCAGCCGGCCACCACGGCCGCGCGGCGTCGGCTGAGCACCGCGGAGCTGCCGTGCGCCACGGCTCCGGGGTCCGGGGTGCCGCCGCGCGGTCCGGGCAGCTCCCACGCGGCAGGGCGGTGGGCGCGGTGCAGCAGGAACCACAGGGCCACCGCGTCGAGCACGGTGATCATCAGCGTCCAGCCCAGCAGGTAGAGGTCGTGGCCCATGATCCTGGGCAGCAGGATGAACGGCTGCGCGAGCACGGGGTACACCCACGGGCTCACCGAGCCCTCCACGGGGGCGTTGTAGCCGGCCATGGCCCACTCGCGGTACTGCTCGGTGTCGCTGAACGCCCAACCGTGCAGGAAGAAGGACGCCATCCACCCCAGGAAGTAGAGGTGCACCACGGCGAAGCCGCACCACACGGCGGCGGGGCGCATGAGACGCTCGATCGCGCGCGACCTGGCGGCAGCGGCGTCGTCGTCAGGCGTGGGGCGCCGCACGGGGAGCCTCCTTCGGGGCGGACCCCAGGCGGTACAGCCTGCGCGCGGACCACCACATGAGCACTACGAGCAGCGCGTTGCGCGCGGTGAGCACCAGGGCCATGACCGGGTTGTTGTGGCTCAGGGCGGTGTAGAAGAGCGGGTAGATCAGGAACGTGGCGATCCCGATCAGCACCGCGAGCGCGGCGGGGGTGCGCCAGGCGCGCCGGTCGTGCGCCAGACCCACCGCGATCACGGGGCCGAGCCACACCATGAACTGCGGCGAACCCACCTTGTTGAACACGATGAACGCGGTGACCATGGTCAGCGAGCCGGCCAGGAACAGGGCGGTGCGGTCCAGGTGCCCGGCGGCCACACCGCGGCGCAGGCCGCGCACGATCAGCCAGACCACCACGAGCGCCGCCACCACGAACAGCGGCTGCATGAGCTTGGACATCACGTCCGAGCCGGGGCCGTCCACCTGCATGGAGTTGATGTCCGTGTTCATGTACATGTGCGAGTCGCCGATGTGCAGCACGGACAGCCACAGCCACGGCGTGGTGAAGGTGGCCTCGAGCTGCATGCCGCGGTCACCCTGCTGGGTCAGGAAGTCCGCGATCTTGTGCACCGAGCCCGACGCCGCTGCCACCGCCACCGCGCCCAGCGTCACCAGGACACCGGCGAGCAGCACCGCGCCGCGGCGTCGTGCGGCCGCGAGCAGCGCGAGCACCACCGCGGCGGGCCACACCTTGACCCACGTGGCCGCACTGAGGATCGCAGACGCCACGAACGGGTGGGAGACGCCGTAGACCAGCCCGATCAGCACGATCGGGGCGGTCAGGCCGTCCACGCGCGCGAAGCCCAGCCAGCCCATGAGCAGGATGAACACGAGCCACCACCACGCGGCGGGCAGGGCGGCGCGGTTGCGGCCCCAGCGGGTGAGCGTGCCCATGGCCAGCGCGTTGAGCACGCTGATGATGAGCACCCACAGGAAGAAGAACGGGCCGGGGCCGAACATGCCCGCGAGCGCCATGGGGATCTGCGCGAGCACGGGGTACACCCACGGGCTGGGGCCGGAGGGGAGGTTGGCCTCGTCGAAACCGGCCGCGGCCCACGCGCGGTAGATGTTGGTGTCGCTGAACGCATTGCCCTGCAGGGACACGATCAGCGCGAAGATCAGGAAGCCCAGGTGCACCACCACGAACCCGGCGAGCAGACCGCGGGGCGTCAGCAGCCGTTGCTGCCAGCTGCGGGGGATCGCGGCGTCGCGCAACCGGGTGAGGGCCGCGAAGTATCTTTCAGTGGGCACGAAAGGTCCTTGTCCGAATGCGCGCGGGATTCTGTTCTGGCTCGGCGGGCCCGGTCCGGGGTGCGGTGGCCGGGGGTGACCGCGGGGCGGTCGGGCGGCGTGGGCGGGACGCGCACCCCGGTGGCTCCGGGCGCCGTTCCACACCGCCCCGATTCTATGGGGTTCCGGGCAGCTGGACCCGCGTGAGCGTCCCGGGCTGGGCAGGGGGCGTCCTGTAAAGTCGAGGGGCAGAGCCGCTGATCACCTCGGCTCGCCCACCACTGGTTGGTCGAGGGGGCTGGAGTCCATGAGCGCGTCAGGTCCTGCGGCCCCGCCCGCCGGCCCCCACACCGGCTCCACCGCCACCGTCGAGCTGCGGGCCCACGTGGCTGTGATCCAGGGTTTCGTGGGCTCCCTGATGATGTTCCTGGGGTCCCTGGGGACGGGGTGGATCGCCAACGGCTCCCCCATGGTCCGCCACCCGCTGGTGATCGAGCTGCGGGTCAACGTGTGGGACGTGTACACGTGCACCGTGCTGCTGACCGTCGGGGCCATGCTCCTGATCCGCTCGTGGCTGCGGCTCGGGCAGCGGCTGCGCGGCTGGCCGCCGGGCTCCCAGCGCACCGTGGTCACCGCGGTGATCGCATGGTCCCTGCCCCTGCTGTTCGCGGTGCCCATCTACTCGCGGGACGTCTACGCCTACATCGGCCAGGGGCGGCTGATGCTCGCGGGCAAGGACCCCTACGTGGAGGGCATCTCCTCCCTGGACAACTGGTTCATGCTGGGCGCGGACCCCGAGTGGGCGGAGGCCCGCACCCCGTACGGCCCGTACTTCCTGTGGATCGCCGCGGGGGTGGTGCGCCTGACCAATGCGCAGCCGGACCTGTCCGTGATGCTGTTCCGCCTCGCCGCGTACGTGGGCGTGGTGCTGTGCATGGTGTACGTGCCCAAACTGGCGCGGCTGCACGGGGTCAACGGCGCCCGGGCGCTGTGGATCGCGGTGGCCAACCCGCTGTTCCTCATCAGCTTCGTGGCCAGCGCGCACAACGACGCCCTCATGGTGGGCCTCGCGGTGGCCGGTGTGTACGCCGCCGCGAGAAAGCATCCCCTGCTGGGAATACTTCTGGTCACGGGGTCCATCGGCATCAAACCCATCACCATCCTGCTGCTGCCGTTCATCGGTCTGCTGTGGGCCGGCAAGGGTGCCTCCTGGCTGCGGCGCTTCGTGATCTGGGCGGCCACCGCCCTCATCAGCTTCGGACTGCTCGCGCTCAGCGGCGCGGTGGACGGGCTCGGCCTCGGCTGGGCGTGGGCCCTGCTGGACCCCACCCCCGGCTACACGGGCTACTCCCCCTCCGGGTTCCTCGGCCAGCAGGTGGAGCGCGTGGGGGACGCCCTCGGCCTTGACGGCGGGGTGCTCGCCGGAGGATTCCGTCGGCTGCTCCAGGGCAGCGCGATCCTGCTGGTGCTCGTGCTCATGTTCGTGGGCGGGGACCGCAAGATCGTGCGCCGCATGGCCGTGGCCTTCGCCGCCGTGGTGCTGCTGTCCCCCATCATCCAGCCCTGGTACATCCTGTGGCTGCTGCCCCTGCTCGCCGCCACCGGCATCAAGGACAACTGGCAGATCCGCATCATCTACGTGGTGATCACGTTCTTCGTGGTCTTCGGCGCCCAGGACCAGCTCTCCGTGTGGCCGTTCATCGACCTCAGCGTGAGCGTGTCCCAGGTGGCGTTCGTGATCGCGGTGGCCTTCACGCTCTACCTCGCGCTGCTCGACCGCCGCACCCGCACCCTCCTCACGCACGGCGGCTGGAAGGGCTGGTTCGGGCCCACCCCCGCCCACGGGTCCACGGACCTGCGCTGGGCTCCCTGAGCCCGGAGGACGACGACGCCGCACGACCGGGTTTCCGGCTGCGGGTCCCTGCTACCGCTGGCCCCTCAGCCGCTCCAGCTCCCGGCGGTCCTTCTTGGTGGGCCGGCCCGCACCCCGGTCCCGGCGAGCCACCGGCACACTGAGCTCCGCGGGGCGCGGCGGGGAGCGGTCCACGTAGCACTTCACGGCCACCGGAGCGCCCACACGCTTGACGATCAGCCGGGTGACCTCGAACTCCTGCTGCCACCCCGGGCGCTTCACGCTCACCCGATCCCCCACGCGCACCGGCTGGGCGGCCTTCACGGGGGCGCCGTTGAGCCGCACGTGCCCGGCACGGCAGCCCTGGGTGGCGGAGGAACGGGTCTTGAACAGCCGGACGGACCACAGCCACACGTCCAGCCGCACGCTCGCGGGATCACTGGTGGGCATGGATCCACGGTACTCCGCAGCGCACATCTCGTAGTTTCAGGTTCCGCACGACCCCCGCTCAGCTACGCTCGCGATGGGGGCACAACGGTGTGCACCCGTGCTCGTGAGATCCGCGAGCGCCGTTGAGAACGGAGGAAGAGCTCCATGCTCGAGAACTTCATCAACAATGCCTACGTGGCATCCGCCTCGTCCGACTCCTTCGACCTCGTGAATCCCGCCACGGGACAGGTCACCACCCAGTCTCCGAACTCCACCGCCGAGGACGTCAAGGCCGCTTATGCGGCGGCCCGAGCGGCGTCGAAAACCTGGGGTCGCATGACCCCCGGCGCGCGTCAGCTGGCCATGCTCCGCCTGGCCGACGCCATCGAGGCGCGCGGTCCCGAGCTCGTGGAGGCGCAGTCCCGCAACACCGGTCAGCCCAAGTACCTGATCCAGAGCGAAGAGGTGGAGGTGGGCGCGGACCAGATCCGCTTCTTCGCAGGAGCAGCCCGTCTCATGGAGGGCCTTGCCAGCGGTGAGTACATGGAGGGCTTCAACTCCGTGATCCGCCGTGAACCGATCGGCGTGGTGGGCCAGGTGACCCCGTGGAACTACCCGCTCATGATGGCCATCTGGAAGATCGGGCCCGCACTCGCCGCCGGCAACACCATCGTGCTCAAGCCCTCGGACACCACTCCCGAGTCCACGCTGCTGCTCGCAGAGATCGCGGCGGAGTTCCTGCCCGAAGGCACATTCAATGTGGTTCTCGGGGACGCGAAGACCGGTGAGATGGTCGTGTCCGATCCCGCTGCGGGCCTGGTGTCCATCACGGGCTCTGTCCGGGCCGGACTCGCCGTGGCCGCAGCAGCGGCCAAAAACCTCACCCGGGCTCACCTGGAGCTGGGAGGCAAGGCCCCGTGCGTCGTTTTCGAGGACGCCGATCTCGACGCCGCCGCGAGCACCCTCACGGAGGCTGGATTCTTCAACGCGGGGCAGGACTGCACGGCATCCACCCGCATCCTGGTGGCCGAGTCCGTCAAGGAGGAGTTCCTCACCAAGCTCACGGAGGCCGCGAAGGCCACGGCATTCGGCACCCCTGAGAAGGAGGACATTCTCTTCGGTCCGCTGAACAACGAGCGCCAGATGGAGCAGGTCAGCGGGTTCATCGAGCGCCTGCCCGAACACGCCCGCGTGACCACCGGCGGCAAACGCGCCGAGGGTCAGGGCTTCTTCTTCGAGCCCACGGTCATCGCGGACCTGCGGCAGGACGACGAGGCCATTCAGAACGAGATCTTCGGCCCGGTGCTCACGGTGCAGACCTTCACCGATGAGGAGCAGGCCGTGGAGATGGCGAACGGGGTGGAGTACGGACTCGCGTCCTCGGTGTGGACCAAGGACCACAGCCGCGCGCTGCGCATGTCCCGGGACCTGGACTACGGCTGCGTGTGGATCAACACCCACATCCCGCTCGTGGCCGAGATGCCGCACGGCGGCTTCAAGCACTCCGGCTACGGCAAGGACCTGTCCAAGTACGCGGTAGAGGAGTACACCCGCGTCAAGCACGTCATGAGTTCGTTGGACTGACCAGGAACCACGGACACGAACGGAGCACATCATGAGCGATATTCGAGGCGTCGTTCTCACGGCGGACCGCGAGCTGTTCACCGAGCACAACCTGGACTCTCTGGACCGGTACTTCTCCGAGGACTACGTGGAGCACTCCCCCCTGGTGGAGAACGGCAAGGACGGGTTGCGTGCGCTGGTGTCCAATGCCGGGGAGGGTTTGCGGCACGACGTCGTCCGCGTCCTCGTGGACGATGCCACCGGACTGGTTGCCCTGCACGGCTCATACCCGGGGCTGGACCCGGAGGAGCTGTATGTGGGCTTCGACATCTACCGCGTGGCGGGCGGCAAGATCGTGGAGCACTGGGACGGCCTCGTCACCGAGACCGCCCCCAACGCGTCGGGGCACACCCAGCTGGACGGCCCGGCACAGGTGGATGCCGCTGCCGACACGGAAGCGAACCGGGAGTTCGTGGCCGCTGCCTGGAAGACGTTCCTGCAGGGGCAGGACTACGACGCCGCCGGGCGGTTCACGCGCGAGGACGATGCCTTCACCCAGCACTCGGCGGACATCCCCGACGGGGTGCAGAACATGGTCGACTTCCTGAAGCAGCTCAAGCAGGACGGCACGCCGCTGACCTACGACACCCTGCACCGCACGGTGGCGGATGGGAACTTCGTGCTGACGTTCTCAGAGGGGTCGATCGGTGGAGAACGCCACTTCTTCTGCGAGCTGTGGCGCATTGAGGACGGCCGATGGGTGGAACTGTGGGACGCCATCGGCCCTGTTCCCGATGACGGCCAGCTGGCTCATCCGCACGGGGCGTTCCGCTCCACAGCCGACTGACCGCACTACCGGACCGAACGGCCGCCGCCGGGGGATCGCTCCCCGGCGGCGGTGCCGTGTCCGGACCCCACGCCCCCACAACACCCCGGCGACGCCGCCCAGGAACCCACCCGGGCGGCGTCGTCATCTCCGGCGCCGCGCGCGGGCGCCGCCTCAGTCCCCGTGCCCCTCGCCGCCCGGGACCTCGGACCGGCCCGTGGTCACCGCCAGCTCCACCGGGGTGTGCGGCAGGTCGACGGTCCTGACCACCGTGCCCGCGGAGAGGTCCACCACGTGCAGCTTCCGGTGCTCGGCGTCCGTGACGTAGGCCTTGCCCCCGGCGACCTTCACGGCCGGGCCGGGCTGCTGCCAGTCCTCCTTCTCCTGCCACGGCTCGACCACCGCGATCCGCTGCGTGATCTTCCCGGTGTTCTGGTCGATCATGGCGAGTTTGCCGTCGTAGGTGAGCACGAGCCCCTCGCCGTGGGGTCCGCGCGCGAGGGAGCGGAACCAGTAGGAGGAGCCCAGCTCCACGAGCCGGTGCGTGTCGTTGCGGGTGTCGAACAGGGCCACACGGGTGGGGCGTTCGTGCTCGGCGGCCTTGTTTACCTTGTAGTCGCCGAGCACGATCGGGGACGCCTCCGAGCCCGCCAGGTTCCCGGAGCGCGCGTAGGCGTCCTTCACGGGGACCTTGTGGAACGCCCCGTCCCGGTAGACCACGGGCCCGTTCTCGCAGCCGACCACCACGGTGTCCGTGCTCGTGCCGGGCGCCGCCGCGGCCTCCCCGTGCACGCCGGGGCAGTCGGTGGTCTCGGCCCTGACGGAGCCGTCCGGGGCCAGCACCTGTACGGTGTGCCGCTCGGCCTCGGTGCCCTGGGTGGTGAACAGGGAGCCGTCGGTGAGCCTCAGCGCCACACCGTGGTGCGGGGCCTGCGCCTTCTTCCGCTCCACCGCTCCGCCGTCCGCACCGCGCAGCGCGGGCCACTCGACGGTCTGGATGGACCCGTCCCCGTCGCCGAACAGCGTGGTCGCGCCGGCGTGTGCCACCACGTGCCCCGCGTGCGGAGCCTCGAAGGCACGGTCCGTCAGCGCGGGTGCGGACTCGTGGTAGTGGAAGTGGTCACCGTGCGCCCGGGCCTCCAGCCCGGTGTCGAAGACTCGGAACCGGTCCCCGTCCGAGACCATCATGTGCCGCCCGTCCCCGGCGTTGTTGAGCCGCAGGAAGCCGTCCTCCTTCGTGTCCTCGACCACCTCCCCGGACTCGGTGTCCACGGTCAGCAGCCCGCCGTCGTAGGACACCACCGCGCGCGGGGCCAGGTGCGAGACCTCCTTCGCGGACGGCGTCGTCTCCTCGGCCGGGCTCCCCGAGGACGACGACGCCGCTCCGCCACCCTGCGCGCACCCGCTCAGCAGCAGCGCGGTCACCCCCAGAGCAGCCACGGTCAGCGGCACGGGTCGACTCCGTGCGGTGTGGGAGAGCAGCGTGCTCGGGCGGACGGATTCACGGTGGGGAGAGGTTCTCTGCATGGAAGCACCGTAGCACCAGATGAGAATTGTTTTTATCTAACCGTCGGGGCGTGTCCTCCCGGGAAACCGCCCGCGCGGGTCACAATGGACCTCCACCGGCCTCGACCGCAGGAGCAACCATGACCACCACCCCCCGCACCGTGGGCGTCATCGGCCTGGGCGCCATGGGCGCCCCCATGACCGCGCACCTGGTGGCCGCGGGCCACGACGTGGTGGTGCTGCACCACAGCCTCCACAAGACCGAGGGTGCGCGCCCCGTGGACGACCCCCGCCACATGGCCGGCCAGGCGGACCTCGTGCTCCTCACGGTCCCGGGCGCTACCGAGATCGACACGCTGCTGCCGCACCTCGCGGACGGTGCGGCAGAGCGGGACGGCGAGCGCGGCGGCGTCGTCATCGCGGTCGGCTCCACCGTGTCCCCGGAGGACGTCGCCCGCTGGCACCGCGAGCACCCGGACCTCGCCCTCGTGGACGCCCCGGTGTCCGGGGGCGAGGCGGGCGCGGTGCGGGGTGAGCTGTCCATCATGGTGGGCGGCGAGGACCGCGCGGCGGCCCTCGCCCTCGAGGTGCTCGCGGCGTGCGGGCGGCCCGTCCACCTGGGGCCGCTGGGCGCGGGACAGGTGGCCAAGGCGTGCAACCAGCTGGTGTGCGCGGCGGAGATCGTCGCGCTGTCCGAGGCGTCCGTGGTGGCCGAGCGCGCCGGGCTGGACCTCGCCGAGCTGCTGGAGCTGATGGGCGGCGGCTACGCCGGGTCCGTGATCCTGGAGGACAAGACTTCCAAGCTCGTGGCCCACGACTACGCGGTCTCCGCGCGGGCATCGTTCGTGCACAAGGACGTCTCCGCCTACCTCGACGCCGCCCGCGCCACCGGCACGGCCTCCGTCCTGGGCGGGCCTCTGCTCGACGCCGCGCGCCAGCTCGTGGACGCCGGCCTGGGAGAGCAGGACTCGGCCGTGTTCCAGAAGTGGGTGGCCGGGCGCGACACCCGGGAGGACGCCGGCGCCTCGACCCCGGACCCGTCCGGGACTGCCCGGGCCCTCCCGGGCGACCGCTCCGACCAGCCCACCCCCTGGATGTCGGGCGCCGGGCGGGACCGGACCGGGGGCGAACGGTGAGCAACCCCGAGAAGAACCCGCAGCCCACCGTGTGCCGCCCGGGAGCCGCACCCGTCCGCGGTGGGCTGCGCAGCGGCGTCGTCGTGGTGGACGGGCAGGACGGGCCCGTGGAGATCCTCGAACCCCGGGACGTGCCCCTGGGCGGGCCGCGCGGGATGACCGTGCGGCGCACCCTGCCGCAGAAGGGCCGCTCGCTGATCGGCGCGTGGTGCTTCCTGGACTCCTACGGCCCGGACGACGTCGCCGCGACCGGCGGGATGAAGGTCGCCCGCCACCCCCACACCGGGCTGGCCACCGTGTCCTGGCTGTTCGAGGGGCGCATCGACCACGTGGACTCCGCCGGGAACTGGGCCACCGTGCGCCCGGGCGAGGTGGACCTCATGAACGCCGGAGGCGGGATCACCCACTCCGAGTTCTCCACGGCCGACACCAGCGTGCTCCACGGCGTGCAGCTCTGGTACGCGTTCCCGGACGCGGACCGCTTCGGGGAGCCGAGCCTGGACACCCACCGCCCCGAGCCTGTGACCGGCGAGGGGTTTTCCGCGCGCGTGTTCATCGGCTCGTTGCTCGGGACCACCTCCCCCATCGCCACGCGGTTGCCGCTCACGGGCGCGGAGCTGCGGATCGAACCGCGCACCACCGTGGAGATCGACGTGCCGCCCGAGCACGAGCACGGTGTGCTGCGCGTGGACGGCCCGCTCTCCCTGGACGGCGTGCAGATCCCCCGGCACGGCATCGGGTTCGCGGGCACGGGCCGTTCCCGCCTGCGCCTGACCACGGGGGAGGACGCCGCCACGGTCCTGCTCATCGGCGGGGCGCCCCTCCACGAGCAGATCGTGATGTGGTGGAACTTCGTGGGCCGCTCCCACGAGGAGATCGAGACCTGGCGGCGGGCCTACATGGAGGAGATGGGCTTCGTGGCGCCGGGTCCGGACTCGCCGCTGGCGCCGGACCGCGCCGGGCAGCCGGTGGGCGGGGCAGAGCTCGACGAGCTGCTCAGCACCGCCTACGACGACGGCCGCCCCTTCCCCCAGTTCGGCACCTTCCCGCCCGGCCAGCCGGACCCGCTGCCCGCACCGGAGCTGCCGAACACCGCCCTGCGCCCGCGGGGCTGATCCGGCGACGACGCCGCCGCGGGCCACCCCGGCAGGCGCACCTCGGCGCGGGGCCGCGCGGGCGGCGTCGCCCCCGTGCGCCCGACCCCGCCCCCTGACGGCCCGAAGATATTGTGCAGCTTTTGCCGTTTTCGGTGGCGAAAGTGGCAAAAGCTGCACTTTGCACGGGGGTGGAGGCGCACCGGGCAACGTCATGGGGTGTATACCGGGGGCATGGACGTTGTCGTGAAACGGATCTATGACGAGCCCGCGCAGAACGACGGCACCCGCGTGCTGGTCGACCGCGTGTGGCCCCGGGGCATCCGCAAGGCGGACGCGCACCTGGACGACTGGAACAAGGAGGTGGCGCCCTCCACCGAACTGCGCAGGTGGTACGGCCACGACCCCGAGAAGTTCGAGGAGTTCTCCACCCGGTACCGCAAGGAGCTGGAGTCCGGGGAGGGCAAGGAGGGGTTGCAGAAGCTTCGGGACAGCGTGAAGGGCAAGCGGTTGACGCTGCTCACGGCGTCCAAGGCCGTGGACATCAGCCAGGCGACCGTCCTGAAGACGATCCTCTCGGACTGAGCCCGCCCAGGCCTCTGCCCGCTGCTGCTCCCGGCGCCACCCACCGAGACCCACAGGCACTCACCGGGGCTCTCCGAAGATCATCGGGGCTCACACCGGGCATCATCGGCACGCGCCGGGGATCACCGAGGACTACCGGGGCGAGAAGCTCCACCCCTGCCCGGACTCCACCACCACGACCTTCTCGCCGTCACCCACGGCTACTTCCAGGTCCGCGGGCGCCCGGCCATACTTGTGCTGCTCGCTCAGGGAGAGGTCCTGCGCGGCGAAGACCTTCACATCGGGGGTGTCGCTGTCCTCGGAACCGCTAACGCTGAGCCGGTAGTCGGCCGCCGCGCCCGCCGGTACGCGGAACACGCGGGGCCCCTTGCCCGTGACGGGCCTGCCCCGTTCCACCGTGGGAACGTCCGAGAGCGCATGGCCCCGCACCTCCCAGCTCACGCCCTCGCTGCCCTGGGCGTAGAGGACGCCCGTGGTCCGCTGGTAGCCCCCGGTGTTGATGAGTCCCGTTCCGGATGTTCCCGGACGCACGATCGGCAGGGACGCCGAGAGCTGGCCGCCCTTCTTCTCGTGGCCGTTCACGAACAGTGTTCCCCGACCGGAACCCGTGGAGCTCCAGACCACGAGGACGGGGCCGTCGTGCGCGGGAACGGGGATGGCGTTCTCGTCCTCGTCGTTGATCGAGGTCTTCGCGAACGTCCCGGTCCTGCGGAAGAGGGGTTTGCCGCTCGGCACGCCGAGCGCCCGGGCGCCCTCGACAGCCACCGGTGCGTGGGTCGACGCGCTCTCCGCCGGTTGCTTCGACGCCGGGGCCTGTGCCTCCTGCGCCGACGACGCCGCCGGCGTGGACGTCTCTTCGGCCGTCCCGTCCTGCGTGACCACCGGAGCCGGGTCCTCCCCGCCTCCGACCTCCACGGTCCTGACGGCCAGGTAGGCGAGCAGGGCGATCACCAGCAGGAGCACGAGGCCCCCGACCGCGGCGAGCGCCACCGCGACCCCCGCGGGGACACCCTCGCGCGCCGGGGCAGCGGTCTTCCAGGAGGGGGTGCTGGTCGGCGAGCCCTCCGGACGGCCCGAAGGCGGTTCGCTGGGAGTGGGGCCGGATGCAGTACTCATGAACACCTCGCACCGTGGTGATGTTTGGCTCATCCTTGCACGGGCGCCGCGATCCGCCCTTCCCATCCGCGAATTTCGCGGCTCGGGCGCGTACCGTGGTTTCCATCCGCGGCCCCTGCGCGGTACACCCCCTGCCCCCATCACGATCGAGGTGTTCCCCCGATGCGTTCCCGTTCCATCCCTCTCGCGTCCGCGCTCTGTGCCCTCCTGCTGCTCTCGGGCTGCGGCGGAGGCCCCACGGAAAACCACGACGACGCGGGCGGGGACGCGGCGTCGTCGTCCCAGGAGACGAGTGCCACCCCGACCCCCGAGAAGCCGGCCGAGCTGATCGGCGGGGGCACGCAGCTGTTCCCGGACCGCCGTTTCGTTGCGCTGTACGGGCACCCGGGCACCCCTGGACTGGGGGCGCTGGGCGAGCAGGGGCCCGAGGAGTCCGTGACGCGGGTCAAGGAACTGGCTAAGAGCTACGAGCCCTACAGCGAGGAGAAGGTCATCCCCGCATTCGAGATCATCGCCACCACGGCGTCCTCGGAACCGGGCCCGGACGGCAACTACTCCACCGAGTCCACCGTCGACCAGCTCAAGCCCTATGTGGAGGCCGCGGAGAGGAACGACGTCTACGTAGTGCTGGACCTGCAGCCCGGGCAGGCGGACTTCCTCACGCAGGCCACGCAGTACGAGGAGCTGCTCAAGCACCCGAACGTGGGTCTGGCCCTGGACCCCGAGTGGCGCCTGGCCCCGGGGCAGCTGCCTCTGCAGCAGATCGGTTCCGTGGACGCCGCGGAGATCAACAAGACCTCGGACTGGCTGGCCACGCTCACCCGGGACAACCGGCTGCCGCAGAAGACGATGCTCCTGCACCAGTTCTCGATGTCCATGATCGAGAACCGCGAGGCGATCAACACCCAGCACCCCGAGCTGGCGTTCGTGCTCCACGCGGACGGCCACGGCACCCCGGACCTCAAGACGGGTACGTGGAACGCCCTGCAGGAGGGGCTGCCGAAGGGCATCCGCATGGCGTGGAAGAACTTCTACGATGAGGACACACCCATGTACACCCCGCAGCAGACGTTCGGGGTCACCCCCAAGCCCTGGTTCGTCTCCTACCAGTGACCGCAGGGCGGGGCCTCGGAACGAGCGCAGTTCGCCCCCGGAGGAAATCCCCCGTCCATGCCTTCCCATCGATTCCGCGCGGGACTACATTGTGAGCACCTGTTCGCTCCACGGAAGGAAGTGTCTATGGGACTCGGTGACAAGATCAGCAATGCTGCGGAGAAGGCAACCGGTGCCGCCAAGGAGAAGGTCGGCGACGCCACGGACAACCGCGATCTGCAGGCTGAAGGCGCTGCGGACAAGATGTCCGGTGGCGCCAAGCAGTCCGTGGAGAACGTCAAGGACGCTGGCAAGAACCTCAAGGACGGGCTGGGCTGAGCTCCGCACCCGCAACCTTTCAATCGGAAGGCCCTCGTCGTCACGACGGGGGCCTTTCGCATGCCCGGCTCGCTCAGCGCACCCCGTACCGGCGGCGGGCGATCAGTAGGCTCACCAGGGACAGCGCCGCCACCGCGGCGTAGTAGATGCTCGGAGAGGTCAGGGAACCTGTCGCGGAGATCAGCCACGCGAGCACCAGCGGGGCGAAGCCGCCGAACACGGTGACCCCCACGTTGTACGCGATGGACATGCCCGTGGTGCGGATGGCGGTGGGGAACATTTCGCTCAGCAGCGCGGGCATGGGTCCGAAGTACAGTGCCATGATCGCGCCCAGCACCGCCTGCACGGCCGTCAAGGCGGCCACGGTGGAGGCGCCCACGAGCCAGAGGAACAGTGGGTAGACCGCCAGCATGCCCACCACGGCCGCGACCAGCATGACCTTGCCGGGACCCACGCGGTCCGCCAGGTGTCCCACGAGTGGTGAACCCACCAGGGTCACGAGCCCGGCCACCACGCCGCCCAGGTACGCGGCCCACGAGGGCAGGTCCAGATTCTGGATGGAGAACGTGGGCATGAACAGGATCGTGTACACGGACATGGAGGCCAGACCCACCACACCGGAGGCCGTGAGCCACCGTCCCGCGGAGTGCACGATGGTCTGTGCGAGGGGGCCGCGCCACAGGGCGGGGCGCGGCGTCTTCGTTCTCTCGGTCGTGTCCCCGCCCCGGGCGCCGGGGGACGACGCCGCCCGCTCGCGTTCGCCCTGCAGCGCCTGGAAGTCCGGCGTCTCGTCCATGCGCAGGCGGATGAACAGGCCCACGGGGCCGATGAGCAGCCCGAAGAGGTAAGGAACGCGCCAGCCCCACGAGTAGAGGGCGTCGTGGCTGAGCAGGGTGTTCAGGGCGAAGCCGAAACCGGAGGCCATGAAGATGGCGATGCCCTGCGTGGCCACCTGCCAGGAGCCGTAGTAGGCACGCTTGTCCGGAGCGTTCTCGATGAGGAACGCGGTGGCCGTTCCGAACTCGCCACCCGCGGAGAAGCCCTGGACCAGGCGCGCGAGCAGGATCACCAGCGCCGCTGCGGGGCCAATGAGAGCGGAGGTGGGGGCCACGAGCATGATGAGCGTGCCCAGCATCATCAGCGCGATGGTGATGGTGAGCGCGGGGCGGCGCCCGTGGCGGTCCGCATAGGAACCCAGGACCAGTGCACCCACCGGGCGGATCAGATAGGACACCGCGAAGGTGCCGAACGTCAGCAGTGTGCCGGTGACCTGACCCATGCCCTCGGACTCGAAGAACAGGTGGGAGATCACCACGGCCAAGGACGAGTAGACGATGATGTCGAACCACTCGAGCGCGTTTCCGATCGAGGACGCCACCACCGCGCGACGCGCAGTGCGGCGCTGCTCGGGGGTCGCGGAATCCTGGGTTGCTGGGCTGCTCATGTCTGCACGCTAGCCCACGGTCCGCACGCGCTTAGCGACCCGTGACGCCGCATGACACCGGGGGCGCTCCTATACTGGACTGCGACAACGCACCCTTCGAGACACGCAGCACCAGGAGCAGAGAATGATCTTTATCGTAGTCAAGTTCGAGACCAAGGACGAGTACGTGGAGCGTTGGCCGGAGCTCGTGGCCGAGTTCACCGAGGCCACCCGCCGGGAGCCCGGGAACAAGTGGTTCGAGTGGTCCCGCAGCCTGGAGAACCCCAACGAGTTCGTGCTGGTGGAGGCCTTCGAGGAGGACGCCGCGGAGGCCCACGTGAACTCGGAGCACTTCCAGAAGATGACCGAGCAGTTCCCGCAGTACCTGGTGAAGACCCCGCGCATCATCTCCCGCCAGGTCGAGGGGGACGGCTGGGAGGAGATGGGCGAGGTGCAGGTCTCGAACTGACCCGGCCGCCGCAGTGAGCGCAGAGCCCGCGGGACCGGGCCCCGGTGACTCGCGCAGCGCGGGCGAGTTCCTCGTCGGCCTGGACATCGGCGGCTCCCACACGCGTGGCATCCTCTTCCACGGGGGGACACCCGTGCGCGAGGCGCGCGCCGGGTCCGCGAACGTGCAGAACGTCCCCGCGGAGCAGGCGCACGCATGCCTGCGCTCCGTCCTGTCGCAGTTGCACGCGGCGCCCGGCACGCCCGTGGTTGCGGGATCCGGCGGCGTGGACACCGCGCACGACGCCGCTCGACTGGCCGGTCTCATCCGTTCCGCCGGTTGCCTCGGCCCGTCCGCGAGTGTGACGGCCGTGCACGACACCCGCCTGATCCTCGCCGCCGGCGCTCACACGTCCGGGATCGCGCTCATCGCAGGAACCGGCTCGGTGGCCTGGGGCGTGGACACTTCCGGCCGCGAGGTACGCGCCGGCGGCTGGGGGTATCTCCTCGGCGACGAGGGCAGCGGCTACTGGATCGGCCGGGAGGCCGTGCGCCGGGTGCTGCGTCGGTCCCAGCAGCCTGCTGCCGGGAATGCGGGAGAAGCGCTCACCCGAGTGGTGCTAGAGCACGCCGGAGTGACCGAGCCCGCCGACCTGATCGGCGCGTTCCACAACCATCCGGACCGGCCCCACTGGGCAGGGCTCACGCAGCCCGTGTGCGAGCTGGCCGCCTCCGGGGACGCCGTGGCGTCCGAGCTGGCGGCGGTGGCCGCGGAGCACCTGGCGGAGCTCGTGCTCACCGTGGCAGGCGCCATGGCCGAGCCGCTTCCCGTGGTCGTGGGCGGCGGGCTCACAGGGTCCGCGGTGGGCCTGCACGTGGCCGCGTTGCTGCGGGAGCAGGGCCTGTCCGTGACGCTCCTGGACCGCGAACCAGTCCTGGGAGCCCCTCTGCTGGCCCGCTGCGCCCCGGGCTGACCGTGCAAGGCTGAGACCCGTGGCCCCGTCCGGACCCACCAAGACCGCGACGCGTGATGAGGCCACGGGAACGGGCGGCCCGGCGTCGTCGCCCGTCTAGGACGATGCATGCGCATAAAAAAACCGGGTGCCTCCCGAGGGAGGCACCCGGTTCGGGACGCACGGACTCAGCGGAACGCGCCCACCCCCGTGAGCTGCTGACCCAGGATCAGGGAGTGCACCTCGTCCGTGCCCTCGTAGGTGCGCACGGACTCCAGGTTGTTGGCGTGGCGCAGGGGCGAGTAGTCCAGGGTGACACCGTTGCCGCCCAGGATGGTGCGGGCCTCGCGGGCGATCTTGATGGCCTCGCGGCAGTTGTTGAGCTTGCCCACCGAGATCTGGTGGTTCTGCAGCGTGCCGGCGTCTTTGAGCCGGCCGAGCTGCAGGGCGAGCAGGAAGCCCTTGTCGATCTCCAGGGCCATGTTCACGAGCTTCTGCTGCGTGAGCTGGTAGCCGGAGAGCGGGCGGTCGAACTGCAGGCGCTCCTGCGAGTAGGCCAGAGCGGCCTCGAAGGAGTCACGCGCGGCACCCATGGCACCCCAGATGATGCCGTAGCGGGCCTCGTTGAGGCACGAGAACGGGCCGCGCAGACCCTTGGCCTCCGGCAGCATCGCGGAGGCGGGGAGGCGGACGTCCGTGAGCTCGATGTCGCACTGGATGGACGCGCGCATGGACAGCTTGGCCGTGATGGGCGTGGCCTTGAAGCCCGGGGTGTCGGTGGGGACCACGAAGCCGCGGATCCCCTCATCGGTCTGCGCCCAGATCACGGCCACCTTGGCCACGCTGGCCAGCCCGATCCAGCGCTTGGCGCCGTTGATGAGCCAGTTCTCGCCATCCTTGCGGGCGAAGGTCTTCATGGAGGAGGGGTCAGAGCCTGCGGTGGGCTCGGTCAGGCCAAAGCAGCCGATGGCCTCACCGGCGGCCATCTGCGGCAGCCACTCCTGCTTCTGCTCCTCAGAACCCCACTTGTAGATGGCGCTCATGGCCAGCGAGCCCTGCACGGACACGAACGTGCGTAGCCCGGAGTCCCCGGCCTCCAGCTCCGCACCGGCCAGACCGTACTCCACTGCGGTGCGTCCAGCACAGCCGTAGCCCTTCAGGTGCATGCCCAGCAGGCCCAGCTTGGCCATCTCCGGCACGATCTCGAGCGGGAAAACGGCGTTGTCGTACCACTCGGCGATGTTCGGCTTGATGGTGGCATCCACGAACTCGCGCACCTTCGCGCGCAGCGCGATCTCTTCTTCGGACAGCAGGGAGTCGAAGCTCACCAGGTCCATGACGTCCACGGGTTTCAGTTCACTCATGGGTCCACTGTATGACTGCGGACACACCGCGCGTAGCCGGGTGCGGAGCCTGATTTCCCACTTCTACTTGTCCCGGGGTTCCCGCAGCCACTGCACCACGGTATCCGTGTCCTGCCCCAGCTGCGGCGGGGCCTGTGTGGGGTACGCCAGCGGCGGGGTCCACTGCGCCGGATGGCGGAACTGGCGGCCCACGGTCGTGCCCGTGCGGTCCTGGACGTCCACGGTCGGTTCCAGCCCGAGCTCCTCGGCCAGGGCCACGCCCTCGTCGATGCCGCCCACCTTGCCCGCGGGCACTCCCACCTCGGTCAGGGCCTCCTGCCACTCGGAGGCGGTCCGCGCGGCCAGGGCCTCCTCGAGCAGTGCGGTGAGCTCCTCCCGGTGGTCCACGCGGGCGCCGTTGCTCGCGTAGCGCTCGTCCTCGGCGGTCTCGGGGATGCCGAGCACCTCGGTGAATTTCCGGAACTGGCGGTCGTTGCCCACCGTCACGGCCAGGGGCGCGTCCGAGCACTGCAGCAGCTGGTACGGCACGATCGACGGGTGGTCGTTGCCCATCCGCTGCGGCACCTTTCCGGCCCCCAGGTACGCCTGGCCCTGGTTCACCAGCGCGCCCTGCAGGCTGGAGAGCAGACTGACGTCGATGTGCGCGCCGCGGCCCGTGCGGCGTCGTTGTTCGAGCGCTGCGAGCGTGCCGATTGTGGCGTCCTTGGCGGTGAGCACGTCCACGAGCGCGACGCCCGCCTTGGTGGGCTCGCCGTCCGCGCGGCCGGTGATGCTCATGAGCCCGCCCACGGCCTGCACGAGGAAGTCGTAGCCGGCCAGGTGCGCGCCGCCCGCCGTGCCGAAGCCCGAGACGGACACGAAGACCACCCCGGGGTTCTCCACGGAGATCTCGTCGTAGCCCAGACCAAGCTTCGCCATGCCACCGGGCTTGAAGTTCTCCACCACCACGTCCGCACGCAGGGCGAGTTCGCGCGCGAGCTCGCGGCCCTCGTCCTCCCGCAGGTCCAGGCACACGGACTCCTTGTTGCGGTTCACGGACTCGTAGTACGTGGGCCCTGTCTCGGAGAACGGCGGGCCCCAGTGCCGGGTGTCGTCCCCGGCGCCGGGGCGCTCCACCTTGATCACGCGCGCACCCAGGTCCGCGAGCGTCATGGTGCACAGCGGCCCGGCGAGAACGCGCGAGAAGTCGGCGACGAGCACGCCGTCCAGGGGCAGGGGATCGGTCACGGGGTCCTCCTAGGGTCGGGGTTCCTCCCCACTCTATGACCGGGACCACACCCATCGGGCACCCGCCCGGAATGGCAGGGACGACGACGCCGCTCGCGCCCGCTCCGCCTCACCCCGCCCTGCGCGTCGGCTCAGCCCAGCTCACCCTGCGCCACCCTGCGCAGCGTGGCCGTGAGCATCTCCAGCCCGGCGAGCATGTCCTCGTCCGACGTCAACTCGTACTCGTTGTGCGTGATCCCCTTGTGGGAGGGCACGAACAGCATCACGGTGGGCAGCACATCTTTCACGTTGGTGGAGTCGTGGCCGGCCAGTGTCATGATCCGGGTGTGCGGCAGGTCCAGCTCCGTCACGACCTCCTGCGCGAGCGCCAGACCCTCCGGGGCGTACTCCAGCACGTCCCACGCGTGGCGGTTCACGGTCTGAATTTCCACGTTCGCGGCCCGGGCGGCCTCCTCCACCTCCCGGGCAAAGTGCTCGTCCGCGGCGGTCAGGCGCTCGGCGTCCGGGCTGCGGAGATCGATCACCAGGCGGGCCTCGCGGGCCACGGCCACCGGGGAGTTGGGCTCGATTAGCAGCTCCCCGCAGGACGTGATGACGTCGTGCTCCAGCGCCACCTTCCGCGCCGAGGCGATCAGCAGCGACGCCCCGAGCAGCGCGTCCTTGCGGTCCTCGATGAGCGTGGACCCGGTGTGCGCCTGCTCCCCGAGCACCAGGAACTCGTACTTGCGCACGCCCCACGTGGCCTCCACCAGACCAATGGTGAAGCCGTCCTCCTCCATGGACTTGCCCTGCTGGATGTGCAGCTCCACGTACGCGGTGGCCTCCGGAATGCTGTCCTCGCCGCGCTGGCCGAGGGCGTCCAGGGCCTCTCGCACGCTGACGCCGGCGGTGTCCCGGACCTCGAGCGTCTCCTCCAGGTCCCGCTTGCCCGTGTAGACGGAGCTGCCCATCATGGACGGCTTGAACCGGCAGCCCTCCTCGTTGAACCAGTTCACGACGCACAGGTTCCGGCTCAGCTCCACCTCCCCCGACGACGCTGCACGGAACAGTTCCGCGCACGCGTGCGCCCCCGCGAGCACGCCGTACGCGCCGTCGAACCGCCCGGCCCGCGGCTGCGAGTCCAGGTGCGATCCCACCAGCACGTAGGGAGCGCCGGGCGTGTGCTCGAACAGGCCGAACTGGTTGCCGACGGCGTCGTAGTGCACCGTGGCGCCGCGCGCCGTGAGCCAGCCCGCGAACCACTGCCGGTTCAGCCCGTCCGCCTCGGTGGCCGCCTGCCGCTCGACCCCGCCGGACTCGAGCCCGCCGTTGCGGGACATCTGCGCGAACGCGTCCAGGAAGTCGGAGCCGTGCTGCTGGGTCATGAGGGAGCCTCCCGAGGCGCGTCGGAGCGGGGCGGGGCCCGCCGGTGATCGTGGGGCCATGCTACGTGCCGGGTGTGACGCGCATCTCGTGCGGAGCGCATCTCCGGCCAGCCGACGCGGCGGGGACGGGCAGCAGGGCGACCCTTCCTGGGATCGGCCGACGGCGCGGACACGCCGGCCTGCGCGCCGCTACGGCCCTCTCGTCTCCCCCGTCCGGCAGAGCGTTGGGACGACGACGCCGCTCTACCCCTCCCGCGGTCGTCGCACCGCTTTCTCCACACCGCTGGCGACGAGCAGCGCGCACGTGAGCCAGATGGCACCACCCGGACCGAACGGGGCGGCCACCGCGCCGGCGGCCACGGGGAGGATCACCTGCCCCAGCCGGTTCCCCATGAGCCGCACCGCGAGCGCCGAGCCGCGCCATGTGCCCGGGACTGCGGTGGAGATCAGGGTCATGGTCAGGGGCTGGCCCAGGCCCAGGAAGAACCCGCCCACGGCCAGGAAAAGGGCGGCCCACCAGAAGCTGTCCAGGAACAGCGGGGGAACGATCAGCGCCAGCCCGGAGGCCAGTAGGCTCGCGATCAGCAGCGCGCGGCGCGAGAACCTCCCGGACAGCAGCGGCAGCAGCAGGCGGGACGCGATCGACGCCAGTCCGCGGGCCCCCAGGAGCACACCCACCACGGAGGGGGCCACTCCCGCCTCCTCGCCCACGAGCGGCAGGAACGCGGTGAGGATGTCGATCATGGCCAGCAGGGACAGGGACGCCACCATGTTGGACATGACCCCCGGGGCCCGGAGGATGCGCAGCACGTCGGGCCGCTCGTCGGCGCGTGGTGCGCGCTTGGCGGCGCTCGGGGCGTCGTCCCCGCCGGGCGGTGCGGCGGGTGACCCCCCGGTCGCACCCTCGGGGGTCGAACCCCCGGCCCCGGACGCCACACCGGTCCCGGGGGTGCCGGACGCCGTCGCGGAGGTGTCCGGAACCGAGGTGCCGTGGGGTGTGGGGCTCGCTGCGGCGTCGTCGTCGGGGGGCGCCCCTGCACCGGGGCGGCGCGAGGCGGGGCCCAGGCGGAAGGCCAGCAGCGGTGCGGCGGCAACCGTGACGAGCACGCCGATCCACAGGCTCTCGTTCACCGCGGCGAGGCGTTCGGGGGAGGCGACGTCCGAGCCGTGGCCCACGATCCACCCGCCGAGCGCCGGGCCGATCATCTGGCCCGCGGAGAACGCGGCGGTGAACCACCCGAAACCCTTGTCCAGGTCCCGGTCTGCGGCGTAGCGGGCGATCGCCGTCTGCCCGCCGATCGTGAAGCACAGGTGACCCATGCCCAGCACCGCGCTGGCGGCGAACACGAACCACACGGAGTTCGCGAGCGCGAGCCCCACCCCGGCCAGCGCCAGGAACCCCACGCCCGCGAGGATCAGCAGGCGCAGCTGCGGGATCCGGTCGGACATCCTGCCCAGCCACACGGCGGTGACCAGGGGCAGCAGGGCGTAGGCGGCGGTGGTGAGGCCGATGACCACGGGGTCCGCACCGAGGCCCAGCAGCTTGTAGGACGTGATGGGGCGGAAGAGGTTCAGCCCGGTCTGGGTGAGCACCGCGGCGGCCACCAGGATCCACAGCCACGTGCTGGAACGGGGTGTGCGCGTGCTCTGAGCCATGCGTTCCAGCGTAGGTGCCCCGGGCCCGGCAGAATCAGACGCCGGACAGTGGATGACGTTCCACGGTGGTGTGCAGCGCCCCTCCCGACCGCCCCTCCCCCAGTTCCGAGGACACCAGGCGGATCTCCCCCACGGTCCACTCCGGGCCCTCGTACACGGACAGCGCGTGCACCACGTGCGCGAGCTCGGGGCCGGTGTGCGCGCGGACGCGTGAGCCGCGGCGTCGTTCCTTGGCCTGGCGCGCACGCTCGGTGCGCGAGGTGCGGGCCACGGTGAGGTGCGCGCGCTGACGGGCACGTTCATCAGGGTCCAGGGAGCACGCGTGCATCAGCTCGGTCAGCTCGGCGGTCTGACCGGCCACCCCCACCCAGAGCGTGGTGCCGGAGAAGGAGCCCGCCCCGTGCAGGCTCACCCGCAGCGGCGGGAACGAGCGGGCGACCTCCCGCAGGTGCTCCGAGAGATCGGGCACGGCCCCCTCCGGCTGGTCCCCGTAGAACGCGAGGGTCAGGTGCCACTGCTCGGGATCACCCCAGCGCAGGGCGGTGCCGGTCATGTCCCGCACCGCGGCCATGGCCCGGGCCAGGTGCTCCCGGGCGGCGCGGGGAGGGTGGGCGGCGGCGAAGAGCCTCATGGAACCCACTGTAGGAGCGCGGCCACCGGGGGACTACCCTGAAGCACACCCCCGCCGTGAGGAGCCGCCGTGCAACCCGCCATGAAGTTCTCCCTGACGCTCACCGCCGTGGGCCTGCTCGGTTTCACCGTCTTCTTCACGTGCCTCCAGGTGGATGCGCTCGACGCCTCCGGTGGCGTGCCGATCGGGCTGGCCATGATGTGCATGGTCACCGCCATGCTGGCCGTCGGCGGGCTGCTGTGCGTGCTGGCCACCTGGCTGTCGCGGTCACGTGCGGCGCGGCCACCACGAAGAACGCGGTCTGCACGTAGATGGCGAAGGACGCCAGGACGAACCCGGCCACCGCGAGAACCACGGCGGCCAGCAGCAGCCCGGTGAGCAGGGCGAAGCGGGCGCCGAAGGTCTGGTGCTCCCGCAGCTCGCCCGGCAGCGCGGCGAGCACCAGGAACACCACGGTGGCCGTCACGAGAAGCGGAAGCCACCCCACACGGTGGTCCCCCGCAGCAGCACCGCGTGGAAGACGAAGATGCTGAGCACCCCCACCACCGCCAGGAGGATGATCAGCGCGGTGTACCCGCTCAGGTACAGCGGGTTGGCGTAGATCACGCTGGTGATGAAGTTCGGGATCCGTAGCCCGCTCAGCGCGGACAGCCCGAAGCCCATGCCCGTGAGCGGCACCACCAGCCCCACGTACGCGAGGATGAGCAGCCCCGCCGGCTGCAGGAACCGGGGGAACGAGGCCAGCGCGGCCCTGAGGTCGCCCCACAGCGTGGCCCGGTGGTTGCCCTTGAGGCTGTCCGCGGCGATCAGCATGAGGCCGTTGATGTTGAATGACGATCAGCAGGCTCAGCACCAGCAGCCCCACGAGCACCAGCACGATGCCCTGCACCGAGAGCAGGAACGAGACGTAGTCCCCGCTGGAGATCGCACTGCGCCCGGACCAGTGGATGAGCCGGGTCAGTGCCAGCCGGAACAGCGGCAGGATCACGAGCCCCACCAGCACCGCGGCCAGCACCTGGTACTTCAGGAACCGGCCGGTGGTGGAACGGAACCCGCCCACCAGCCCGCCCAGCGTGAGCTGCCGGGGCAGGGTGCTGCGGGGTCGGCGCCGCACGGCAGTGGAGGGGGCAGGTGCGGCCGGGGTCTCGGCGGGCATGTGGTGTTCCTGGGGTGCGAGCTCAGGGGTCACCGGCAGGCAACCGCCGGTTCGGCTGCGCCCAGTCTAGCGGCAGTGACATCCTTCACAGCCGCTCCCCGGAGCGAGTGCCCCCGCTCTGCCGGACCGCCAGCCCCCGGTGACGGTCCGCCCGGTGCCCGGTTCCACCGACCCCCGCCACGGGCACGCGGAGCACGACGACGCATGCTCACGGAGCCGCACGCCCTCACCTCAGCGCCGCGGCAGCTCCACGAGCTCCACGTCCGTGAGCGAACCGGCGTCCGCGGTCACGCGCATGTACGTGCAGTGCGGCTGACGCCGCCGGTCCGTGGGGGATCCCGGGTTCAGCAGCCGCATGCCGGAGGGTGCCACGGTGTCCCACGGGATGTGGCTGTGGCCGAACACCAGCACGTCCGTGTCCGGGAACGCGGCGTCCATGCGCTTCTCCCGGCCCTGCTTCGCCCCGGTCTCGTGGGTCATCGCCCAGCGCAGGCCCTCGAGCTCCCAGCGGGCGGTCTCCGGCATCTCGGCGCGCAGCTCCGGCCCGTCGTTGTTGCCCCACACGCAGACCAGCCGGCGGGAGCGCTCGCGCAGGGCCTCGAACGTGGCCAGGTCCACCCAGTCACCGGCGTGCACGACGACGTCCGCGGCCTCGACCTCGCGCCACACCTGGGCGGGCAGGTCCTTGGCGCGCTTAGGCAGGTGGGTGTCCGCGAGCAGCAGCAGAGATGTGGCCATGGCCCCATTCTCGCGCGCGAGTGGACGAGCCGAGGAGCACCGAGCGCCGTTGCGCACGGGCTCCCCCATTCTCGCGCACGGGTTAACGGTCCGCGTCCGGCGGCGGAGAGCCACGCGACTCAGGGGGGACGCGCCGGGGGCGGCGCCCCTGGGACGGTGCGCGGCGTCGTCGTCGTGCGCAGCAGCAGCCGGGCGGCCTGAGAACGTGGCGGCCGAGGGTTCAGCGGGAGGGGTTCAGCGGGAGGGGACGGTGGGGTCGCCCGGGAAGAGGCGCGGGCCCAGCCAGACCGAGACGTAGACCAGCGCCACGAGCACCGGAACCTCGATCAGCGGACCCACCACGCCCGCGAGCGCCTGGCCCGAGGTGGCCCCGAACGTGCCGATGGCCACCGCGATGGCCAGCTCGAAGTTGTTGCCCGCGGCGGTGAACGCCACGGTGGTGGACCGGGCGTAGCCCAGCCCCGCGGCCCGGGAGCCGAGCATCCCCAGGGCGAACATGACGGCGAAGTAGCACAGCAGGGGCAGCGCGATCCGGACCACGTCCCACGGCTGGGAGGTGATGGCGTCCCCCTGCAGGGCGAAGAGCACCACGATGGTGAACAGCAGCCCGAACAGCGCCCACGGTCCGATCCTGGGCAGGAAGCGCTCCTCGTACCACTGCCGCCCCTTGGCCCGTTCCCCCAGAACGCGGGTGAGGCACCCCGCGAGCAGCGGGATGCCCAGGAACACGAGCACCGAGACCACGATGGCCCCCACGGAGAACTCGGCGGACGTGGTGGGCAGGCCCAGCCACGCGGGCAGCACCTGCAGGTAGAACCACCCCAGCAGCCCGAACGCGAGGACCTGGAACACGGAGTTGACGGCCACCAGCACCGCGGCGGCCTCCCGGTCACCGCACGCGAGGTCGTTCCAGATCAGCACCATGGCGATGCACCGCGCGAGGCCCACGATGATCAGACCCGTGCGGTACTCGGGCAGATCCGGCAGCAGCAGCCACGCGAGCGCGAACATGACCGCAGGACCCACCACCCAGTTCAGCACCAGGGAGAGGGCCATGAGCCTGCGGTCCCCGGTCACACGCGCCGTCTCGTCGTAGCGGACCTTGGCGAGCACCGGGTACATCATCACCAGCAGACCCAGGGCGATGGGCAGGGAGATGCCGCCCACGGTCACGGAGTCCAGGGCGGTGTCCAGCCCCGGGACGAGTCTGCCCAGGAGCAGTCCCAGCACCATGGCGGCGAGGATCCAGGCGGGGAGCCAGCGGTCCAGGAAGGACATCTCCCGCAGGACGGGTGAGGCCCCGGCGGCGCGAGGGGCATCGGTGGAGCGGGGTGCAGTGGTGGAGCGGGTCACGGGCGAGCGGTCCTTTCGGCGATCGGGGAGTCCTTCAGCACTCGATGACGTTCACGGCCAGGCCGCCGCGCGAGGTCTCCTTGTACTTGATCTTCATGTCCGCACCGGTCTCCCGCATGGTCTTGACCACCTGGTCCAGGGCGACCTTGTGGATGCCGTCCCCCTGCATGGACAGCCGCGCGGAGTTGATGGCCTTGACGCTGGCGATCGCGTTGCGCTCGATGCACGGGATCTGCACGAGCCCGCCCACGGGGTCGCACGTGAGCCCCAGGTTGTGCTCGATGCCCATCTCCGCGGCGCACTCCACCTGGCGGGCGCTGCCGCCCAGCACGGCGCACAGTCCGGCCGCGGCCATGGAGCACGCGGAGCCCACCTCACCCTGGCAGCCCACCTCGGCGCCGGAGATGGACGCGTTCTCCTTGATCACGATGCCGATGGCCGCCGCAGTAAGTAAGAAGTCCACGATCTTGTCGTCGCACGCGTCCTCCATGAAGCGCGTGTAGAAGTGCAGCACAGCCGGGATGATCCCCGCCGCACCGTTCGTGGGCGCGGTGACGATGCGCCCGCCGGACGCGTTCTCCTCGTTCACCGCGAGCGCGTACAGGTTCACCCAGTCCATGCCGTACAGGGGATCGTTGCCCGGCTCCTTGGTCAGCAGACGCTTGCGCATCTCCGGCGCACGACGCCGCACCTTCAGTCCCCCGGGGAGGGTCTTCTCCTCGCGGGTGCAGCCGTTCTCCACGCACTGCTGCATGACGGACCAGATGTGCAGCAGCTGGTCCCGGGTCTTCTGGGCAGGGCGCCACGAGAGCTCGTTGGCGGCCATCACCTGCGCGATGCTGATGTTCTCCGACTCGCAGATGGCCAGCAGCTCGTCGCCCGTGCTGAACGGGTACTTCACGGGAGTGGTGTCCTCCACGATCTTGTCCGCGCTGCTCTTGGAGTCGTCCACCACGAACCCGCCGCCCACGGAGTAGTAGATGCTGTCCCGGAGGACTTCGCCCGCGGCGTCGTACGCGGTGAAGCTCATGCCGTTGGGGTGGGTGGGCAGGGACTTGCGGCGGTGCATGATCACGTCCTGCGCGCGGTCGAAGGCAATGGCGTGGGTTCCGTTCAGCTGCAGCTGCCCGGCCTCACCTGCGAGCGCCACCATCTCGTCCGCGAGATCCGTGTCCACGGTCTCCGGGTCCTCGTCCATGAGTCCCAGGATCACGGCCTTGTCCGAGCCGTGGCCCCAGCCGGTGGCCCCGAGGGAGCCGAAGAGCTGGGAGTGGACACGGGTGACGGAGTCCAGCAGGGCGTCGTCGGTGAGACCCGCCACGAAGAGCCGGGCGGCCCGCATGGGACCCACGGTGTGGGAGGACGACGGACCGATACCCACCGAGAACAAATCCAGAGCACTGAGTGCCACGTTCACGTCCCCCCACTGTCGGACATCATCGGCGGCGCGGATGGGCCGCCGGAAGTCGAGCGACCGCGCGACACGGAGGAGCCGCGCGGAACGAACCCACGGTACGTGGGTCCCATGGGGCGGGCAACCTCCGCAGGGGTGAGCCGACGGCGGGTGGGGCACCTCTTGGCTCGGCGGTCCACAGTGCGGGTTCCAGCGCAGCTCGACACGGACACCCGCGGTTCATCTCGCGGCGCCACGAAAACCACACAACCACGGCCCTGCTGCTTCCGCGACCCTTACATTGGGTGAACCCGGTGTCGTCGAAGGAGCCCCCGCCATGTCTGAACCGTTCGATGCTCAGAGCGTGGGCTCCCGCCTTCTGCAAGGCCACCGAGTGCGGTTTCGTGAACTGCGGGATGAAGACCTCCCCGTCCTCGTGCGCTGGTGGCAGAACCCGGACACAGTGCTGTTCCAGAACCTCACCGTGGCACCCCGGCCTGAAGAGACCATCGCTGAAATGTTCCGCAGCTGGTCCACCAACGCCTCGTCCGGCAACGTGGGATTCAGCGTGGTGGACCGGCACACCGATGAGCTGCTGGGCCACGTGGTGCTCTACGGCGCGGCACTTCCAGTTCGCGCGGGAACATTCGCCGTGATGATTGGTGCTGACCACGTGAATCGCGGGTACGGCACCGACGCCGTGCGCCTGATGACGGACTTCGGCTTCCGGGAACTGGGTCTGAACCGGATAGAACTGCGGGTCTTCGCCTACAACGAGCGGGCGCGTGCCGTCTACCGCAAGATCGGGTACCGGGAGGAAGGTGTCCGGCGCGAAGTCGCCTTCCATGCTGGTGTGTTCCACGACGAGGTCGTCATGTCCCTCCTGGCCCGCGAATGGTTCACGGCCGAGCACTGAAGACACGGCCCCCACACGCCCTCCCGCATGAAATTGCTTTTGCAAAACAATAGGGGAATGTGACAAATGATACATGTGCGGGGCGTTCAAAAGTCTGGCCATTTGGCCATTGTTTCCCGGATAACGATTGCATTACGGTTGGCATCACATTGGCCGACTAGCCTCTGACCTGCGTAAACGTGGGACGGTGGTGCGCGGTCACCACCATGATTCTGCCGGTTCCGTTCACCCCCTTCGGGCCCGGCACATGATTGCCGTTCCGACAGCCCTCGGGGACTTCCCGCGGGTTCTCAGCTGATCACTGATCGAAGGATCCCCTCATGAGCAAGAAGAACACGATTCTCGCCACCGCCGCAGCGGCGGCAGTCGTCCTGGGCACGGTGTCCCCCTCCGTGGCCACCCCGGCGCAGGCGCCGGCGCCGTCGAACAACACCACCAACCAGCAGGCCAAGGTCCTGGACGTCTCCGGCGGTGACTACGTGGTCATGCTGGAGCTGCCCGCCACGGCCTCGAACGCCCCCAAGAGCGCGGCCGCCAAGTCTGCCGTGGCCAGCACCACCCAGAGGCAGGCGGACAAGTGGCAGGCCAAGGGTGTGAAGGTCAAGCAGAAGTTCAAGACCATCGGCGGTTTCACCGCGGACCTGACCCCCGCGCAGGTGAAGGCCCTGAGCGCGGACCCGGGCGTCGCGGTCGTGGAGAAGAACAAGACCGTCAAGGCCACCGCCACCCAGAACAACGCCACGTGGGGCCTGGACCGCGCCGACCAGCAGGACCTGCCCCTGAACGGCTCCTACAACTACAACGCCACGGGCGCGGGCGTCACGGCATACATCATCGACACCGGTGTGCGTGCCACCCACTCGCAGTTCCGCGGTCGCGTGGCCCCGGGTGTGACCGCGATCGACGACGACTGGGGCAGCAACGACTGCGCCGGTCACGGAACGCACGTGGCGGGCACGGTGGCCGGGTCCACCTACGGCGTGGCCAAGGCCGCGACCATCATGCCCGTGCGCATCCTGGGCTGCGACGGCACGGGTTCCACCGCGGGCATCGTGGCGGGCATGGACTGGGTCTCCTCCAACGCGAACGGGCCGTCCGTGGCCAACATGAGCCTGGGTGGTGGGATCTCCTCCGCGATGGACAGCGCCATCAGCCGGATGACCCGCGCCGGCGTGATCTCCCTGGTGGCTGCGGGCAACGACTACGACAACGCCTGCAACTACTCCCCGGCCCGCGCGTCCTCCGCCATCACGGTGGGTTCCACGGACCGCCGGGACCAGCTCTCGGAGTTCTCGAACTGGGGTTCCTGCGTGGACATCCTGGCCCCGGGCACGGACATCACCTCGTCCTGGCCCTCGAGTGACAACGCCACCAACACGATCTCCGGCACGTCCATGGCCACCCCGCACGTGGCGGGCGCCGCGGCCCTGTACCTGCAGCAGCACCCCAGCGCATCGGTGACCGAGGTGGAGCGCGCCCTCAAGAACTCCGCCACCCGCAACACCATCGACTACGTGAACGGTTCCCCGAACCTGATGCTGAACACCACGACCCTCACCGGGGGTCGCTGACCCTCACACCGGGCACGTGAACCGCACCGGTTCCACGTACCGCCCCATGCACCACCCTCACGGCCGCCCGGTCTCAGAATGCCGGGCGGCCGTGAGTGCGTCCACGGCACGGATGAGCCCCAGGTGACTGAATGCCTGGGGGAAGTTGCCCGCGAGCCGCCCTCGTGCGACGTCGTACTGCTCGGAGAACAGCCCGAGGTCCGAGGCGAAGCCCGCGGTGGTGCGCAGCAGCTCGGCGGCGTCGTCCAGCCGACCCGAGCGCGCGTACTGCTCCACGAGCCAGAAGGTGCAGATCACGAACGGGTACTCGTCCCCGGAGAGCCCGTCCATGGACTGCTCGCCCCCTGCGGTGCGGTACCGGCGCAACTGGCCGTGCTCCTCCTGCAGGTCCCGTTCGATGCGCTCCACCGTGCGCAGCATCGCGGGGTGGCCCGGGGCGATGAACCCGGTCTGGGGCAGCTGCAGCAGGGAGGCGTCCACCTCGCGGTTGTCGTAGGTCTGGGTGAAGATCCCCAGTTCCTCGTCGTAGCCCTTCTCCCAGATCTCCCGGTGGAGCTCGTCCCGCAGCCGGGTCCAGCGCTCCACGTCCCCCGCCAGTCCGTGCTCCCGCACGGCACGCAGGCCCTCGTTGAACGCCGTCCACATCATCACGCGCCCGTGGGTGAAGAAGTGCGGCTCCCCGCGCATCTCCCAGATCCCGTTGTCCGGGGTGTCCATGTGCAGCTCGCAGAAGGACATGAGGTTGCACTGCAGCCCCCAGGAGTAGTCGTTCTCCTCCTGGCCCGCGTCCCGTAGGGTGGCCAGGGCCATCATCGCCTCACCTGCCACGTCCGCCTGGTACTGGTCCTCCGCGCCGTTGCCGATCCGCACGGGCCGGGAGCCCTCGTAGCCGCTCAGGTGGTCCAGCTCGGACTCGGTGATGTTGCGGCGCCCGTCCACCCCGTAGAGGATCTTCAGCTGGTCCGGGTTGCCGGCGACGGCGCGCAGCAGCCAGTCCCGCCACAGCAGCGCGCCGTGCTCGTGGCCGCGCTGCACGAGCGTGGTGATGGTCAGGGCCGCGTCACGCAGCCACGTGTAGCGGTAGTCCCAGTTGCGGGCGCCACCGAAGTCCTCGGGCAGGCTCGCCGTGGGTGCGGCCACGATCCCCCCGGTCTCCGAGTGGGTCAGCGCGCGCAGCACCAGCAGTGAGCGCTTGACGACCTCGTGGTACTCGCCGTCGCAGTCCACCGCCGAGGCCCAGTCCGTCCAGAAGGCGTGCGTTGCCCGCTGCGCCCGCTCCGGGTCCGCGGGCACCAGCAGCTCGCGGTAGGACTCGCTCCACGTGAGCACCCAGTCGAGCTGCTCCCCGGCGTCCAGGCGGAAGGTGCCGCGGTGGCCGCGACGCAGCCCCTCCAGAACGCGGATGTCCGCGCCGGGGCCGTGCGCCTCGTCGTGCTCCACCTCCACGTCCTCGCCGTCACGGCCCAGCTGGTAGGGCTCCAGCTGCGGGCCCGTCAGCAGCAGGGCGTCGGGGCCGGCCACCGCGAGCAGACCCTTCCCGTCGGTCTCCCCCGAGCGGGCCTCGTGCGCGGCGTGGCGCACGCGCTGGCGGAAGTTGCGGTACCAGTGCGACGTGCGGCCCTCCGCCGCCGTCCCACCGTCCTGGGTGCCGTCCCCAGCTTCCCCGCCGGACGACGTCGCTCCCCCCGCGCCGTCCCCGTCGTGCGGAACGTGCCGGGTTCCCACCGGGTGCGGTTCGGACGGGGAATCCCCCATGTGGGCGCAGTCGTCCCCGTTGGAGTGGCTGCCCAGGTCCACGCGACGCACCCACGGGGTGATGCGCCCGTAGTCGAAGCGGATCCGCAGGTCGTGCTCGATCTCCATGGTGCCCTCGAGGCACTCCACGCGCCGCACGAGGTCCGCGTGGTCGTCGCTGGGCGGCAGGAAGTCCGTGACGAGCACCCGGCCCGTGGGAGTCTTCCACTCCGTCTCCAGGATGAACGTGTCCGGGACGTACCTGCGGGAGACCACCTGGCCGTCCACGGCGCTGAGCTTCCAGCGGCCGTTGTCCTCGTCCCCCAGCAGGGCGCAGAACACCGCCGGGGAGTCGAAGCGCGGGAAGCACAGCCAGTCGATGCTGCCCTCCCGGGAGACCAGGGGGCCGGTGTGCAGATCGGCCAGCAGGGCGTAGTCCTCCAAGGGGGTGCTCATGGGGGCTATTCAAGCACTGCGGCCCGACGGCGCGGCCCTCGGAGCTTGGCGCAGGGCGCGTCCGGTCTCGCGGACACGGCGTGCCGGCAACCTCGTACCCCACAACACCTGGAAATTTCTCCCAAGAGCCAAAAGCATGAACTGAGTCACGGACATTTTTGCGTTGCCCTCGACGGGCCACGAGATGGCGCACAACTCATCAATGTCGGGTAGTGGTGCACAGCGTGGTTGTGCACCAGGTTTCGCTACATACTGGACGGTCAGAACCGGCCCCAGGGTGGGGCGCGGGGAGTGACGCAAAAATGACCGATTTAGCCCCCAACGAGCCAAGGCGTGGGTCTTTTTCCCGTCTCAGTGGAGAGCCGCCCGCAGGCAGATCTCCTCTCCGTCGCTGAGCCCCGCCGGGCGGGGGGTCCTCCTGGACTCCTCCGTCCGCAAAGCTGCGATGAGCGTGTCGCGCAGCGGACGGCGGTTCAGGCCCTGGGCGAGAGCCCGGGAGGAGTCGACGCTGACGGGATTCCCAGCTGACCGGTACCCGCTTCACCCGGGTCGATGCCTTCACGCGTCGTCTGCTGGGCGCTGCAGCTGTCCGGAGTGACCGCTCGGTGCGAGTCCGGCGACGAGGTTGAACGCGCCGGTGAGGACGTTGAGGGAGACAACGCCGACGACGTCAGCGATCGCGCGGTCGCTGTGGCCGAGCGCGCGGAGCTCGTCGATCTGCTCGTCGGTGATGGAGGCCGGCTCGCGGTAGACCTGCAGGCCGAGCCGGATGAACGCGGCGACGGCGGGGTTGGACGATACGCCCTGATGGGCGAGTTCGATCTCGTGCTCCGCGATGCCGAGGGAGCGGGCGGCGTCGATGTGCGAGGCCAGACAGATGCCGCAACCCTGCTGGGCCTGGACGGCGATGGAGATCAGCTCGCTGACCTTGCGGTCGAGCTTGGCGCGGCGCATGGCCCTGCTCAGCTGCAGGTACCCGCCGAGGACGGCCGGCGAATGGGCCATGGTGGCGACCATGTCGCCGACGGTGCCGTGGCGCTCGACGAGCTCGCCGAGCAGCTCGCGGGACGCGCCGACGGCGGTCTCCGGGGTCAGCCGGTCAAAGCGGGGCATGCGCGCGTCCTCCTTGGTGCGCTGCTCGTCGGTTCAGGAGCGGACGAGGCGGTTGATGGCGTCGGTGGCTTCCTGGATCTTGGCGATGGCCGCGTCGTCGTCGCCGAGCTTGGCGGCGTCGAGGACGCAGTGCTTGAGGTGGTCGTCGAGCAGGCCGGTGGCGACGCCCTGCAGGGCACGGGTGAGCGCCGAGACCTGGGTGAGGATGTCGATGCAGTACTTCTCGTCGTCGATCATCTTGGCGATGCCCCGGGCCTGGCCCTCGATGCGCTTCATGCGCGCCAGGTAGCGGTCCTTGTCGCTGATGTAGCCGTGCTGGTGAGCCGCGGTGCCGGTGCTGTCGGTGGCGGTGTCGGTGGTCATGGGCGTGTCCTTCACTTCTGGCGCCCCAGGACGGAGCGGGTGCTGGCTTCGGGGGTGAGGTCGATGCGCCGCAGCAGCTGGGCGTTGAGGGCGACGACGACGGTGGACAGCGACATCAGGATCGCGCCGACCGACATCGGCAGCACGAACCCGATGGGTGCGAGGACGCCGGCCGCGAGCGGGACGGAGATCAGGTTGTAGCCGGCGGCCCACCACAGGTTCTGCTTCATCTTCCGGTAGGCGGCCTTCGACAGCTGGATGACCGAGAGCACCGAGCGTGGATCGGAGCTGGCGAGGATGACCCCAGCCGAGGCGATGGCGACGTCGGTGCCGGCTCCGATGGCGATGCCGACGTCGGCCTGGGCAAGGGCGGGGGCGTCGTTGACGCCGTCGCCGACCATGGCCACCTTCTTGCCCTCGTGCTGCAGCTGGGCGACCTTGGCCGACTTGTCCTCGGGGCGGACGCCGGCGAAGACGCGGTCGATGCCGAGCTCCCGGCCGACCTCGTTCGCGACGGCCTCGGCGTCGCCGGTGATCATGACGACCTCGACGCCGAGCCGGTGCAGGGCGTCGACGGCGTCGCGGGACTCCGATCGGACCTCGTCGGCGAGCTTGAGCCCGCCGACCACCTGGCCGTCGCGCAGGACGTGCAGGATGATCGCGCCCTCGCCGCGCCAGGCATCGGCCGCGTCGATCTCGGACTGGCCGGTCTCCTCGAGCAGCCGGGGCCCGCCGACGCGGATTTCGTGGCCGGCCACAGTCGCGGTGACGCCGACGGCGGGCGAAGAGGTGAAGCCGCTCCCGGGCTCGAAGGCCAGGCTGCGGTCCTTCGCGGCGGCGACGATGGCCCGGGCGAGCGGGTGCTCGCTGTCGGCCTCGGCCGAGGCTGCCAGGGCGAGCACGGCGTCGGCGGCCAGGTCGGCGGCAGGCTCGACGCCGGTCACGGTGGGCTCGCCCCTGGTGAGCGTGCCGGTCTTGTCGAACAGCACGGCGTCGACCTGACGCATCGACTCCAGCGCGAGGCGGTCCTTGACCAGGACGCCGCCGCCGGCGGCGCGCTCGGTCGCGATCGACACCACCAGCGGGATCGCCAGGCCCAGGGCGTGGGGGCACGCGATCACGAGCACGGTGATGGTGCGCACGACCGCGTCGTCGGGGGACCCGGCCAGCGTCCAGACGACGGCGGTGATCAGAGCCGCTCCGAGGGCGAACCAGAACAGCCACGCGGCGGCGCGGTCGGCGATGCGCTGAGCGCGGGAAGACGAACTCTGCGCCTCGGCTACGAGCCGGTTGATGCCGGCCAGGGCCGTGTCGTCCCCGGTGGCGGTGATCTCCACCCGCAGGCCGGAGTCGGTGGCCACCGTGCCGGCGATGACCGGGTCGCCCTCGCCCCGGGCGACGGGCCGGGACTCACCGGTGATCATCGATTCGTCCATGTCGGCGCGGCCGTCGACGACGGTGCCGTCGGCGGGGACGCTGCCCCCAGGGCGGACGATGACGACGTCGCCGACGCGCAGGTCGGCGGGATCGACCTTCACGACGTCGACGCCGTCGACGCGCTCGGCTTCGTCGGGGAGCAGCGCGGCCAGGGAGTCCAGCGCCGAGGTGGTCTGGGCCAGGGAGCGCATCTCGATCCAGTGGCCCAGCAGCATGATGACGATCAGCAGCGCCAGTTCCCACCAGAACTCCAGCTCGTGGTGGACGAGCCCGAGGGTGGCGGCCCAGGAGGCGAGGAAGGCCACGGTGATGCCGAGCGAGATCAGCAGCATCATCCCCGGCTTGCGGCTCTTCAGCTCGCTCCAGCCGCCGCTGAGGAACGGCCGTCCGCCCCAGACGTACATGGTGGTGCCGAGCACCCCGGCGACCCACCCCGCCCAGTCGGGCACCGAGTAGCCGATCAGCATGGCGAACATGGGCGAGAGCGCGACCACAGGGATGGCGATGACGAGGTTGATCCAGAACAGCCGGCGGAACTGGCCCACGTGGTCGCCGTGCCCTTCATGGCCGCCGTGCTCGTCGTGCCCTGCATGATCGCCGTGTTGCATGGCGTGGCCCTGGTGGGCGGCGTGTGCGTCGTCCTCGTGGCCGGGCGCGGACGTCGGGACGGCGGCGTAATCGCTGTGCGCGGTCTCGTCGGCGACCTCGCCGTGGTGACGGTGATGCGTGGTCCGGTCGGTCATTGCTCTTCGCTTCCCCTCGTTCTTCCCCGGTCTTCCCTTCGATCGGGTCGGTCTCGCCGCGGACCTTGAATTGGCCCCCGGCTACCGGCTCAGGAGGCCGGCTGAATCTCGCTCTCGACGACCCACTTGTGGTTGGTCATTGTCATGCCGTCGGACTCGTAGTCGACCATGTAGACGGTCTGGTCGGTGGAGGAGGCGATGGTGGCCTTCGCGCCCTTCATGCCCTCCATGTGCTCTGCCTCCAGCGTGACCTCGGTGCCGTCGGGCAGACGCTCAGGTCCGGCGTCCTTGATCTCCTCCTGCACGACCCACTTGTGGTCCTCGACCGGCTCCCCGCCGGTGGTGGGCGTGAAGTTCACCGCGTAGGTGTAGGTGTCGAAAGCGCCGACGATGGTGGCCTTCGCCCCGTCCATACCCTCCATGTGGTCGGCGGTGAGCGTCACCTCGGTGCCGACCGGGTACTTCGGGGACGCGGCCTTCTCGATGTCGGCGGGGGCGGGTCCGCCGTCCATCGGGTGCTCCATCTCGCCGCCGCTGTCGCTCGAGCTGGTGCTTCCGTGGCCCTGGTGCTGACTGGTCGACGAGGGCGTCGCCTGGTCCTGGTCCCCGCCGGTGCTGCAGCCGGTGAGCACGAGTGCTCCGCCGAGGGCTCCGGCAGCGATGGTCGTCATGAGGCGCTTGCGCATACGGTCTCCTATTCGTTCAGTCTGACCCGATCAACCTTATACCCCTATGGGGTATAGGTCAAAGGGTTGATCGGTGTGGTCGTCGGGCTGGAAGGTTCCGATCGAGTCGCCCGGGGCCCCAGAGGTGGTGCCGTGACTCGAGCGCGTCGAAGGATCAGGCCATGGTGGCGGCGTACTTGGCCGGGTCCGAGTCGAAGATCGGTCCGCAGCCGGCGCAGCAGAGCCAGTAGCGCCGGCCGGCGTAGTCGCGGAAGAGGCCCTGGGCCTCGGCGACCTTCTTGCTGACCGGGTTGCCGACCATGACGGGGCAGGTCGTGGAGTCTTCGCTGCCGGCGAGGAGGTCTTCGCGGCCGTCGGCCTCGACCGCGGGGCTTCCCGCGCCGGTCGTGCCGCAGCAGCCGGAGCCGGCGACGGCCGGTGCCTCGGCGGCGGGTGCCTGCTGTGCGGGGGAGGTGCTGCAGCAGCTGGCGGGGGTCTTGGATTCGTTGTTCATTCTCGGTGGATGCCTTTCGTGATTTCGTGTGGGTAAGACGGGTGCCGCGACATCACTGCTTGGCGACGCTGCGGAACCCGCGCAGGCGAAGGCTGTTGCCGACGACGAAGACGGACGAGAACGCCATCGCCGCGCCAGCGAGCATGGGGTTGAGCATGCCCAGCGCCGCGACGGGGATGGCCGCGACGTTGTAGGCGAAGGCCCAGAAAAGGTTTCCCTTGATCGTGCCCAGTGTCCTGCGGGACAGGCGGATCGCGTCGACCGCGGCCCGCAGGTCCCCGCGCACGAGGGTGATGTCGGAGGCCTCGATCGCGACGTCGGTGCCGGTGCCCATGGCCAGGCCGAGGTCGGCCTGGGCGAGGGCCGGTGCGTCGTTGACGCCGTCGCCGACCATCGCGACGACCTTGCCCTCGTCCTGGAGGCGGGTGACGACGTCGACCTTGTCCTTGGGCAGGACCTCGGCGATGACCTGGTCGATGCCGACCTCGGCAGCGATTCGCTTCGCCACGGCCTGGTTGTCGCCGGTGAGCAGCACCGGCGTGAGTCTCAGGTCCTTCAGTCCGGCGATGGCCTCGGCGCTGGTGGGCTTGACGGCGTCGGCGACGACGAGGACGCCTCGCGCTTGGCCGTCCCAGCCGACGGCGACGACGGTCTTGCCTTCGCCCTCGGCCGCGGCCTTGGCCGCGGCGACCTCTTGGGAGAGGTGCTGGGACCAGTCGGCCAGCAGGGACTCCCGGCCGACGAGCACGCCCTGGCCGTCGACGACGCCCTGCACGCCCTTGCCCTCGATGTTGGCGAAGTCCTCGGGCGTCGGCAGTTGGCCGACCTCCTGGACCGCGCCCTTGGCGATGGCCTGCGCGATCGGGTGCTCAGACGCGTCCTCCAGTGCACCGGCCCGGCGCAGCAGCTCCGTGCGGTCGGTGCCGGGCTCGGTGATCGCGTCGACCAGGGTCATCTTGCCGGTGGTCACGGTGCCGGTCTTGTCGAGGACGACGGTGTCGACCTTGCGGGTGGACTCCAGGACCTCGGGGCCCTTGATGAGCACGCCCATCTGCGCGCCGCGCCCGGTGCCGACCAGCAGCGCAGTCGGGGTGGCCAGGCCCAGGGCGCAGGGGCAGGCGATGACGAGGACGGCGACGGCGGCGGTGAAGGCGGCCGCGACGCCGGATCCGGATATCAGCCATGCGCCGAGCGTGACGAGGGCGATAGCAATGACGATCGGGACGAAGATGCCGGAGATCCGGTCGGCCAGGCGCTGGACCTGGGCTTTGCCGGATTGGGCGTCCTCGACCAGCTTGGCCATCTGCGCCAGCTGGGTGTCCGAGCCGACCCGGGTCGCCTGCACGACCAAGCGGCCCCCGGCGTTCACGGTGGCTCCGGTCACCGCGTCACCCGCGACGACCTCGACCGGAACGGACTCGCCGGTGAGCATGGAAGCGTCCACAGCGGATGTGCCGGAGACGACGGTGCCGTCGGTGGCGATCTTCTCACCCGGGCGGACGACGAACTCGTCGCCCACGGTCAAGTCTGCGGTCGGGATCTTGGTCTCGGCTCCGTCGCGCAGGACGGAGACCTCCTTCGCTCCGAGGTCGAGCAGGGCGCGCAGCGCCGCGCCGGCTTGGCGCTTGGATCGCTTCTCGAAGTAGCGGCCGGCGAGGATGAACATGGTCACCCCGGCGGCGGCCTCGAGGTAGATGTTGCCCGCGCCGTCGGAGCGGGCCAGGGCGAATTCGAACGGGTGCTTCATTCCCGGCATGCCGGCGTGGCCGAGGAACAGCGCGTACAAGGACCACAGGAACGCCGCGCTCGTGCCCATCGAGACGAGCGTGTCCATCGTGGCGGTGCCGTGCTTGAGGTTGGTCCACGCGGCCTTGTGGAATGGCCAGCCCGCCCAGACGATCACCGGCGCGGCCAGGGCCAGCGAGGCCCACTGCCAGTAGGTGAACTGCAAGGCGGGGATCATCGCCATCGCGATGACCGGGACGGTGAGCACGATCGACCCGATCAGCCTCTGCTTGAGCGAGGTCAGCTCGGGGTCGTCGGCTGGGCCCTCGCCGTCGGCCGCGGCGTCTGTCGTCGCGGCCTTGGGCTTCGGCAGTGCTGCGGTGTAGCCGGTCTTCTCGACCTCGGCGACCAGCAGGGCCGGGTCGTAGCCGGCAGGCACGGTGACCTTGGCCTTCTCGGTGGCGTAGTTGACGCTCGCGGTCACGCCGTCGAGCTTGTTGAGCTTGCGCTCGACCCTGTTCGCGCAGGAGGCGCAGGTCATCCCGCCGACCTCCAACTCGATGCCGGTGTCCGAGCTCAGCGGCGCTGAAGCTGGTGCAGTCATCGTCTTTCCTTCCTTCTGCCCTGCCGCGGCTGTGTGCCGTAAGCCGCGAGCCGCGCTGGTGCCTTCATCAGGCGCGCACGGCCGAGTAGCCGGCCTCCTGGACGGCGGCCAGGACCTGCGCGTCGTCGATCTCGCCGGAGCCGGAGACGACGAGCTTGCCCGTCTGGGCGCTGACCTCGATGTCGGTGACGCCTGGGATCTCGCCGACCTCTTCGCGGACCGACATCTCGCAGTGCCCGCAGGTCATGCCCGTCACCTGATATTCGTTCGCACTCATCGCAAATCCTCTTCGTTTCTCGATATCCCCGGTGGGTACCTGTATGAGAACCGTATACCCCCTCTGGGTATTCCCGCAAGGTAGGGAGCGATCACCGGCGTGGTCATCGACCACTCGCAGGGACGGCATGGCGATTGTGAGCCCGATACGACACCGGGGTAGGGTAACGAGCGTGTTGACCGCGATCCCCGAGCCCAGGCGAAGCATGCGCCGGGTGCCGCTGATCGTCCTCGCGGCGCTGCTGATCGCGGGTCTCCTCGGGATGCACGCCCTGACCAGCGCGCCCATGCCCGCGACTGCCTCCATGGCGTCCTCGGGGCACGCTTCCCCGGCATCGCCCGCCCTCGCGGACCAGGCGACCGCCGCCCCCGCGGCGGCGATGTCCGGGCCTCACGGCACGATGCACGGCTCCGGCGGGTGCGCGGACGCCATGAGCGGCGGCGGGTCCACGTGCGTGTCCGTGCCGACTGGCAAGGACCTTCCGGCCCTCCCGGCACCGTCCGCCGCGAGCCTGCCCCGACCAGTGCTTGCCGCGGCCGCGCCGACGCCGCCGCCCGAGACGCCGCGCCGGCTCGCGCTGACTCACCTGGAGCTGTCGATCCAACGGACGTGAGCAGCCGGGAGCGCCGACGTGGCGCTCCTCGCCCTTCCTCGGCAGGGCCCATGGCTTCTGCCGAGTCCGCGACGGCATCGCGCCCTCGGCGCGCTGGCCCTTCTCAGAGGCCCATGCAGGCCTGCGCATCCGATCACCGTGATCGTCGACCGCGCCGGCTCGATGCCGTGGCACCGCTCACTATCGACACAGAAGGACATCACCCATGCATTCCGCCCTGAACCGCCGCCAGTTCCTGTCCGTCGGCGCACTGACGCTGACCGCCGCCGGCCTCGCCGGCTGCAGCTCCACCACCACCAAGACGACCTCGTTCGTCAAGCCCGGCAGCGCCGCGGTCACGGCGGCCGAGGCCAAACGCCGCAGCACCGGGACCGTCGTGCAGCGCGCGCTGACCGCCGAGCCGGTCACCCTCGACTTCGGCGGGAAGATCGCCAAGACCTGGGCCTACCGCGGGGCATCGGCGAGCGAGCCATTGCGCGGCAACGTCGGCGACACCCTCAAGGTGGCGCTGACCAACGACCTGCCCGACCCGACCAGCGTGCACTGGCACGGGCTGGCGCTGCGCAACGACATGGACGGCGTCCCGAGCCTCACCCAGAAAGCCGTCCAGCCAGGCGGCTCGTTCGCCTACGAGTTCACCCTGCCCGAGTCGGGCACGTTCTGGTTCCACCCCCACGTCGGCACGCAGCTCGACCGCGGCCTGTACGCGCCGCTGATCATCGACGACCCGAACGAGAAGGCCGACTACGACAAGGAATGGGTCATCGTCCTCGACGACTGGCTCGACGGCGTCACCGCCACGCCCGACCAGGTCCTCGCCGAGCTCGAGAAGGGGATGATGGACCACGGCGGCATGGACATGGGGCCGATGCGGATGGGCAACACTCTGATGGGCGCGACCTCGCCGCTGCTCGGCGGCGACGCCGGCGACGTCTACTACCCCCTCTACCTGATCAACGGCAAGCCCGCCAAGGACCCACAGACCTTCACCGCCAGGCCCGGAGAGAAAATCAGGCTGCGGATCATCAACGCCGGCGGCGACACCGCCTTCCGTTTCGGCATCGCCGAACACCCGCTGACGATCACCCACACCGACGGCTTCCCCGTGAAGCCGCACGAGGCCGAGAGCGTAGTCCTCGGCATGGGGGAGCGCTACGACGCGGTCATCACCGCCGGCGACGGCGCGTTCGCCGTGATCGCCGAGGCCCTCGGCAAGCAGGACCAGGCCCTCGCCGTCCTGCGCACCGGATCCGGCACCGCCCCGACCAAGAAGACCAAGCTCCCGCAGATGAAGACCCCAGCCACCGCAGCCGACCTGAAGGCCGACTCCGTGGTCAGGCTGCCCAAGCGCGCTGTAGACCGGACCCTGGTACTCGAGCTGACAGGGAGCATGGAGAAGTACGACTGGGCGATCAACGGCAAGCGCATGGACGTGGACCAGCCGATGCGCGACGCCCTCGGTATCAAGCAGGGCGAGCGGGTCGCGCTCGAGTTCAAGAACTCGACCACGATGTGGCACCCGATGCACCTGCACGGCCACACCTACCAGCACTCCGGCGGCGGGCCCCGCAAGGACACCTCGATCGTCCTGCCTGGCAAGGCGCTGCGCGTCGAGTTCGACGCCGACAACCCCGGCAGGTGGCTCAGTCACTGCCACAATCTCTATCACGGCGAGGCGGGGATGATGACGACGATCGCCTACCAGATGTCCTGATCCGCAGCCGACCAACGAGTCGTGTGACCCGGAGGCGCCGAGTATTCGTCCATAAGGATGGCGCAACCAGCCTGCTGCAACACAGACGAAGGGCGCACCTCCTGGAGGGACTGCCGCAAGGATGGGTGACATCTGATCTGGCTTGCCCGTAGGGCGGCCTGGAAGGATGTGCACCATGCCCGCTCCCTACCCCCAGGAGTTCCGCGAAGACGTCGTGCGAGTGGCCCGGTCCCGTGAGGACGGCATCACGATCGCGCAGATCGCGAAGGACTTCGGCGTCCACGAGATGACGCTCCACAAATGGATCCGCCAAGCCGATATCGACGACGGCAACCGCCCCGGCAGGACCCGGGAGGAATCGACCGAGTTGCGTGAGGCGCGCAAGCAGATCCGGCTGCTTCAGCAGGAGAACGAGGTCCTCCGCCGCGCCGCTGCCTACCTGTCCCAGGCGAACCTGCCGGGAAAAGGTACTACCCGCTCGTGAGCGAGCTCGCCGTCGACGGCATCCCCGTCACGGTGTCCCTGCGGGTCCTGAAGCTCTCCCGCCAGCCCTACTACCGCTGGCGGAAACAGCAGGTCACCAATGCCGAACTGATCGAGGCTTACCGGGCCAACGCCCTGCTGGACGCCCACGTCGACGACCCCGAGTACGGCTACCGGCTCCTGGTCGACGAAGCCGCCGACACCGGCGAGAAGATGTGTGAGCGGACCGCGTGGAAGATCTGCCGGGACAACCAGTGGTGGTCAGTGTTCGGGAAGAAGCGCGGTAAGAACGGGAAGCGCCCCGGGCCACCGGTCCACGACGACCTCGTCAAGCGCGACTTCACTGCTGATGACGTCAACGAACTGTGGCTGACCGACATCACGGAACACCCCACCGACGAGGGCAAGCTCTACCTCTGCGCCATCAAGGACGTGTTCTCCGGCCGGATCGTGGGCTACTCCATCAGCGACCGGATGAAAGCGCGTCTCGCAGTAAACGCCCTGGACAACGCGGTATTTCGGCGTCGTGACACTGCCGGCTGCATCGTGCACTCGGACCGCGGAAGCCAGTTCAGGTCACGGAAGTTCGTGCACGCTCTGAACCGGCATCACCTCATCGGATCGATGGGGAAAGTCGGTGCCGCCGGGGACAACGCAGCGATGGAGTCGTCCTTCGCGCTGCTCCAGAAGAACGTCCTGGACCGCAAGCGGTGGCGGACTCGAGAGGAGCTGCGGATCGCGATCATCACCTGGATCGAGCGGACCTACCATCGACGCCGACGACAGGCGCGCCTGGGTCGATTGACCCCCATCGAATTCGAGGCCATCATGAACCAGACCGTCAGCCTGGCGGCCTAACCCCAGCTGACACCTACCCGTGCATCAGTCCCGGTGCCACGAGAGATCATTCACATCAACCATCGAGCCGGCCAGCTCCCCGGCCGGCAGCCCGAGAAGCCGACGGGTCGAGAGCGGGTAAAGCGACAATTCGAGGCCCTGCTGGCGTCCCCTCGACTGGATCAGAGCCGGAGTGGTGTGCAGGCCGGAGACTAGTACGTCACAGAGATGCCGCGCATCGCCATGAAGCCAGCCACAGTCGATGGGCTCTGCGAACGACAGCACCACCGTGACGCCCATCGAGGGAATCCCGTGGTGGACGGTGTCGGTACTGGTGAAGTCGTACCCCACCCAGGAAAGGAGATGGGGGCGCAACCCTTGCGGGATAGCTGGCTGCCAAACGGGCATGCACCCACCCTAGGGAAGCCCCGGCCCAGAAACAGTCACTTGTCTGACGACCACTGTGGTGTCGCTACACGACCGCCAGGGCCGTGGCGGCTCGATCAACGTCTCCGGGCAGTACACCTAGTCGGGTACACGACCTACGCGCCGGGGCACACCCCCACCACGCCCTAAGCCGACTGGAGCATGAGCAACGTTGAGTTCACCCCCTCGGCTGCCCGCCACGGAATCGCCCGCGAAGACGCGATGTACGCGGTGCGTGCTTCCGTGGTCCACGGTTCCCGTTCCGGGCCGTGACGGGCAAGGGGACGCAACGCTGTTCATTGGCCACCCGCAGACGGGCCGGTGGTTGGAAGTCATCGCAGATATTCGTCCCCCGCATGGGGTGCTGATCTTCCACGCGATGGAGTTGACCGGCAAGTTCCGCCCCCACCTCCAGGAGAACTGAGCATGGACTGATACGAGAAAATGCCCCGCGACATCGAGGGCGGCACCGTCGTTCCCAACGCCAGCCGCCTGACCCGCGACCCGAAGGCCGGTGAGCGCATCCTGCTCGACGCCGCCGGGGTGGAGACCTGGGAGGAGTTCGAGCGCGTGGAGATGGGGCGCCCGCGCGTGGGCGAGGGCCGCGGACCCTCCCCGGTGATCCAGACCCGCATCCCCCAGGCGTTGAAAGAGCAGCTGGACGCCTACGCCACCGACCACGGCCAGAAGGCCAGCGAAGTCGTACGCGAGGCCCTGGCACGCTTCCTGCGAGCCGCCTGAGCCCCAGGGGACACAGGACGACTGGCTACGCGCGGGTAAGCACCCGAGAACAGTCGGCGTCCCTGGATGCAGGAGGACGTAACGCTGTTGACTCGGGCCGAGACTGCCCGGCGGCTGATGGGCTATCCACCCTGCAGTCCCACCCCACCCCCTACCCTGATCCCATGGACAACATCAGGACCCTTGTGATTCTCGGCGCCTCCGGCGACCTCACCGCGCGACTGCTCCTGCCGGGGCTCGGTTCGCTGCTGGACCTGCAGCCGGAGCGGGAGATCACGATCGTCGGCTCCGCCCGGGACGACTTCCCGGGTCCACTGGGTCCGGACGACGACGTGCGTGCGGGGACCTGGGAGGAGACGGTCGCCAAGGCGTTCGCGTCCGTGGACGCCACCGGCCCCGCCGTGGAGCGGGCGCAGCGGGAGACGCGCTGGGTCTCGTGCGACGTGACCGAGGCGGCGGACCTGGAGAAGCTGCTGGGCGACGTCGTCGGCCCCGTGTGCCTGTACTTCGCGCTGGCTCCCGCCATCACCAAGAAGGCGTGCGCGGCGCTGGCCGAGCTGGACTCGCTGCCCGAGGACCTGTACCTGGCGCTCGAGAAGCCCGTGGGCACGGACCTGGCCTCCGCGCTAGCACTGAACGCGCAGGTGGCGCAGCTGGTGGACGAGCAGCACACGTTCCGCGTGGACCACTTCCTGGGCATGCCCGGCGTGCTGGACATCGTGGGGCTGCGCTTCGCCAACCGCCTGTTCGAGCCACTGTGGGACCGGCGGCACGTGGAGTCCATCGAGATCGTCTTCGACGAGACCCTCGCCCTGGAGGGCCGCGGGGAGTTCTACGACAGCACGGGTGCGGCCCGGGACATGCTGCAGTCCCACCTGCTGCAGGTCATGGCACTGACGATGATGGACCCGCCCTCCCGCTTCGACGCCGTGGAGGTCCCCGCCAACACCGCGCACATCCTGCGCGCCACCCGGCTGTGGGACGAGGAGTCCACGATGCACGCCGCCGAGCACCCCGGGATCACCCCCGTGGTCCGCGGCCGCTACACCGCGGGCACCACGGGCGGGCACGACGTCCCGGACTACGCGCACGAGAAGGACGTGGACCCGCGGCGGGAGACCGAGACGTTCGTGCAGGTCACCCTGGAGGTGGACACCTGGCGCTGGAACGGCGTGCCCGTGACCCTGCGCTCCGCCAAGGCCATCGGGGACCCCGCCCAGCACATCCGCGTGACCTTCCGCCGCCCGCCGCACGGGTACAAGGGGTGGCCGCACCCCACCGCCCCGAACGTGCTGACCATCGGCTTCGAGGAGGAGCACGTGCAGCTGGCCGCGAACGTGGGCAGCCCCTTCGACTCCCGCGGCATGAGCCGGCTGACCCTCTCCAGCGCGGTCCCCGAGCCGGGGCTCACCGCCTACGGCTCCGTGATGCGCTGGATCCTGGACGGGGACCCCACCTTCACCGTGCGCGCGGACGCATCCGAGGAGGGGTGGCGGATCATCGACCTCATCCAGAACGCCTACGACACCTGCGCGCCCCTGCAGGAGTACCCGGCAGGATCGGCGGGCCCGCGCTTCAAATAGAGACTTATTCATACACATGTCCCTTTGACGGCGGGGCATGACCGCCAAGCGTGTCCTCCTCTGATATCCAGGGAAAGTCCAGGGAATCCGCTGGACCTTCAACGCGTGACAGGGGAGAACCACATGCCATCATCGGCGCACGGCCCGGCGGGCGAGTCCCGGGATCCGAACGGGGAGGAGACCGAAGCCGTCCCCGCCGCAGGCCACGAGGGCCACGGCGCGGCTTCGCAGCCCTCCCCCACCAGCCAGGACAGCACCGCCGCGCAGGACGCCCCCACGTCCCGCCACGGCGCCGTTCCCACCGAGGCGAACACCGCCGCCGACGACGCCGCACGGCCCGCTGGGCACGCCGCGGGCACCTCCGCGCCGGGAGACACCCGGCACGACGGCGCGGCAGCAGCCGGTGCTGCCAGCCAGGGTGCGGCGAGCGCCGGGACGGCCACCGCCCCCGGCCAGCAGCCGTACACCTACTCCCCGCCGGCGGCGCTGTCCACGATGACCCCGCGCCACTGGTGGGTTCCCGCCGTGGCCGGTGCGGCCGGCTACGTGGGCATGGTGCTGGGCACCGTGCTCGCCATGCTGCTCACGCTCCTGGGAGCGGTCATCGCGGGGGACTCCAGCGGGAGTCTCACGGACCAGGTGGACGACCAGATCGGCACCTTCACCGGCGAGGCCCCTGACCTCTCCGGTGCCGCGTGGTTCCTGTCCGTGCCGTTCCAGCTGGCGGCCATGGCCGCGCTGGTGCCGCTGCGCATCATCGCGAACGTCGCTGGCGAGGGCGGCACCGCGGGCATCACCGTGCCGCAGTACTTCGCCCTGGCGTGCGGCATCGCCGCCGCGTGGTTCGTGGCACGCAAGCTCTCCGCGGGTCTGCGCGTGGAGACGCGTGCAGTGCAGTGGGTCATGGCCGCCGTGGGCGGCGTGGTGTGGGGCGCGCTGGCGCTGATCGTCACCGCGGTGACCGTGCTGCGCATGGACCTCTCCATGTTCTACTCCACCCTCCAGCTGCGCATCACCGCCGTGGGGCCGGGCCTGTTCGCCGTGCTCCTGGTGGTGGGTCTGCTGAGCATCGCCTCCGCCCTGAACGTGCGCTCCACCCAGGCCGCTCCGGGCCGCGTGGTGATCGGTGCTGAACGCTCCCTGCCGGGTGTGCTGCAGGTGCTGCGTCCCGTCGTGGTGCAGTTCACCGTGTTCGCCGTGGTGGCGGGCCTGGGCCTGCTGATCTGGGCCTTCGTGAAGTACGGCGCCGTGGCGGGCTTCTCCGCTCTGTTCTGGCTGCCCGTGGCCGTGGGGTGGCTGTTCGTGCTCTCCCTGCTCTCCGCGCTGACCGCGGGTGGCGCGGCGATCTCCTACACGGATCTGACCGGCAACTCCCACGCGTTCTACCTGTGGAGCGAGGGCACCGTGCCCGGCTGGGCCGTGGTGCTGTGCATCCTGCTGGCGCTGGTCTCCGTGCTGTGCGCGGCCGTCGCCTGGGCGCACGTGCGTCCCATGAACCAGCGCGTGGCGCGCAACCCCTTCGCGTGGGCCGTGCTGCCCCTCGCGTACTTCGTGCTCGGCATCCTGCTGATGTGGCTGCTCAACGTCAGCGGTTTCGCCGCGGAGGCCGGCAGCCGGGCCCAGGGCGCGGGCTTCAGCCTGCGTCCCGCCGGGTGGACGTGCCTGGTGCTCCTGCTGTGGGGTGCGGTCATCGAGCTGCTCGCCCGCTTCGTGGTGCCCGCGTTCATGAACTCCCTGCCCGCCGGGGTCACCCGCGGTCTGCGCGGTTCCGAGCGCTCCCGCGGCCGCGCCGCCGTGGTGGCCTCCGCCGCCGCGATGGG
>NZ_RBMB01000016.1:0-67999 GCF_003989485.1 Kocuria sp. HSID17590
CTCGGGCCGCGCCGGCGGCGGGGAGGTGGCCGCGGGTCGTCGTCGGCGGCTCCGCTGGCCCGCGGCGCCGCGTGGTCCCCGGCGCCGCGCCCCGTGCGTGTCGTGGGACACTGGGTGCCATGCAGAAGACAGGTGCGGGCGCCGGACCCGCGGGAACAGTGCTGGACGAGGCGCAGGACCTCGCGGCGGCGCTCGCCGCGGTGGCGGGGCACCCGGGACCGGTGGAGATCACGATCGGCGGCGACCGCCCGGTGGGACCGCACATGGGCTCCGTGGTGCGCCGCCAGGCCGGGGAGCGGCTGCGGGCGGCCGGGGCCGAGCCGCTGCTGCTGCGCGCCCCCGTGGCCGTGGACGACGACATCCCGGACGAGGGCGTTATCGCCGCCGTGGACGACGCCCTGGACCTGTGCCGCGGCGTCGGCGCGGGCATGCTCGTCCTCGCGCTGGGCGGGGTGGCCCACCGCGGCCGCCAGCGCCAGCGCCTCTACTCCATGCTCGCCGCGCTCGCCGAGGCCGCCTCGGACCGCGGCGTGCGGCTCATGGTGCAGAACAGCACCGAGGTGGACGAGGTGGGGATGCTGCTGGCCCTGCTGGACCGCGAGCACGAGCAGGGCACCCTGGACGTCAGCGCCCCGGGCACCACCTCCCTGGCGTGGGACGTCTCGCGCTCGCGGGCCGCCGGACAGTCCGACGACGACGCCTGGGCCGTGGTGCGCCGGGCCGCCTCCCGCGCCCCGGTCCTGGTGCGCGGACTGCGCGCAGAGGACGACGCCGAGCTGCTGCGCGCCCTGCCCGGATACCGCGAGTGCCGGGCCCTGGGGAGCGTGATCACCGTGCTGACGGCGGATGACCGGATGATAAAGTGACCTCTCGTGTGCCCGCGGGCACACACGTGTGTTGCACCCCGCGGGGCGCAATGCTCCGCCATGGTGTAATTGGCAGCACACCGGCCTTTGGAGCCGTGAGTCTAGGTTCGAGTCCTAGTGGCGGAACGCACGACACATCGAGGCGCAGATGGCCCCCACCGCCTCACGAGCAACCAGAGGAGTCTGCTCCGTGAGCACCGTTGACACCGTGGAAGGTGGGGAGACCCCCGCCGCAATCATCGTCCTGGCCGCGGGCAAGGGCACCCGCATGAAGTCCAAGGTCCCCAAGATCCTGCACCCCATCGGCGGTCGCTCCATGGTGGGCCACGCGCTGAAGGTGGCCCGGGAGCTCGACCCGCAGCGCGTCGTCGCCGTGGTGCGCCACCAGCGGGACCTCGTGGCGGAGCACATCGGCGAGCTGGACGCGGACGTACTGATCGCGGACCAGTCGGACGTTCCCGGCACCGGCTCCGCCGTGGACGCCGGGCTCGGGATCCTGGACGCCGAGGCCCCCGTGAGCGGCACCGTGCTGGTGACGTACGGGGACGTCCCCCTGCTCACCGCGCAGACGCTGCGCGAGTTCACCGCCCACCACGTGGCCCACGGCAACGCCGTGACCGTGCTGAGCGCGGACCACCCGGAACCCGGCAAGTACGGCCGGATCCTGCGGGACGCGGACGGGCAGTTCACCGAGATCAAGGAGTTCAAGGACGCCACGGACGCCGAGCGCGCCGTGAGCGAGGTCAACTCCGGGATCTTCGCGTTCGACGCCGCCGTGCTGCGCGACGCCCTGTCCCGCGTGGACACGGACAACGCCCAGGCGGAGAAGTACCTCACGGACGTCCCCCGCCTGGCGCGCGAGGCCGGCCACCGCGTGGATGCGCTGAAGATGGCCGACTACATGGAGCTCGAGGGCGCCAACGACCGCGTCCAGCTCGCGGCGCTGGGCCACTACCTGAACCAGCGCACGCTCGAGCGGCACATGCGCAACGGGGTGAGCATCGTGGACCCCGCCACCACGTGGATCGACGACACCGTGGAGCTCGAGGCGGACAGCACCGTGCTGCCCGGCACCCAGCTGCACGGGCGCACCGTGGTGGGGGAGGACGCCGTCGTGGGCCCGGACACCACCCTCACGGACGTGACCGTGGGCCGCGGCGCCACCGTGGTGCGCACCCACGGCAGCGAGGCGCGCCTCGCCGCGGGCTCCAGCGTGGGGCCCTTCGCCTACCTGCGCCCGGGCACGGTCCTGGGCGAGGACGCGAAGATCGGCACGTTCGTGGAGACCAAGAAGGCCGAGATCGGCCGCGGCTCCAAGGTCCCGCACCTGTCCTACGTGGGGGACGCCACCATCGGGGAGAACTCGAACATCGGCGCCGCCTCCGTCTTCGTCAACTACGACGGCGTGGCCAAGCACCACACCACCGTGGGCAACGACGTCCGCATGGGCTCGGACAACATGTACGTGGCACCCGTGACCGTGGGGGACGGCGCCTACTCCGGCGCCGGGACCACGGTGCGCAAGGACGTCCCCGCGGGCGCCCTGGTGCTGACCGAGGGCAGGCAGGTCATCGTGGAGGGCTGGGTGCAGGAGCACCGTCCCGGCACGGCGGCCGCCCGCGCGGCGGAGGCCGCCACCCAGTCCGACCGCAACGAGCACGCCTGAGCCCGGGCGCGCGCTGCGCGAGCAAGTGATCCAGCAGGAATCCTAGGAAAGCGAGTCCACATGACCGGCATCACCAACACGGGTTCGAACCGCATGGTTCTGCTCTCGGGTCGGGCGCACCCCGAGCTCGCGCAGAACATCGCGAGCGAGCTGGGCACGGAACTGGTTCCCACGGACGCGTACGACTTCGCCAACGGCGAGACCTACGTGCGCTTCGGCGAGTCGGTGCGCGGCGCGGACGCGTTCCTCATCCAGTCCCACCCCGCTCCCATCAACCAGTGGCTGATGGAGCAGCTCATCATGCTGGACTCCCTCAAGCGGGCCTCCGCCAAGTCCATCACCGTGGTCAGCCCCTTCTACCCCTACGCCCGCCAGGACAAGAAGCACCGTGGCCGCGAGCCCATCTCCGCCCGCCTGATCGCGGACCTCTACAAGACCGCCGGGGCGGACCGCCTGATGTCCGTGGACCTGCACACCGCGCAGATCCAGGGCTTCTTCGACGGCCCGGTGGACCACCTCATGGCCATCCCGCTGCTCAGCGACTACGTGCGCTCCGTGGTGGACGTGGACAACGTCACCGTGGTCTCCCCGGACACCGGCCGCGTGCGCGTGGCCGAGCAGTGGGCCGAGCGCCTGGGCGGTGCACCGCTGGCGTTCGTGCACAAGACCCGTGACATCACCGTGCCCAACCAGGCGGTCTCGAAGGAGGTCGTGGGCAATATCGCCGGGCGCACCTGCGTGCTGATCGACGACATGATCGACACCGGCGGAACCATTGCCGGCGCCGTGCAGGTGCTCAAGGACCAGGGCGCCAAGAACGTGATCATCGCCGCGACCCACGCCGTGTTCTCCGGGCCGGCCGTGGATCGGCTGTCCTCGTGCGGTGCGGACGAGGTGGTCGTCACCGACACCCTGCCCGTGCCGCCCGAGCGACAGTTCGAGAACCTGAGGGTGCTCTCGATCGCGCCGCTGATCGCCCGGGCCATCCAGGAGGTCTTCGAGGACGGCTCGGTCACGAGCCTGTTCAACGGCCACTCCTGACGCCCAGCCGTTCCCGGCCACGGGCCGGAACCTGGAGAGCCGCCCACGTCACAGGACGAGGGCGGCTCTCTCGCGTGCTGGGCCAGGTTGCGGGGGTGGGGTCGGCCAGCCTCCGGTGCGGGGCCGGACCGGGTCCGGCGGACACGGCAACGGCGGCCCGGTGCTCCGGGCCGCCGTCGGACGGGTGTGCAGGGGGATCCGGGGAGCCCGGAGCCGGGCCTCAGATCTTGAGGACCCGCACGTGCCCGGTCTTGGTGTTGTAGCCGATCATGTAGCCCTTGGAGAAGGTCTGGCGGATCTCGTCCCCGCGGCGGTACTCGTCAGTGGTGGGGAAGCCCATGCCGCGCTCCATGCCGCCCTGGGCCCAGCGCTTGCCGATCGCGCCCTGTTCCTTGATGGCGTGCGGGCCGTTGCGGGTCGTCCATATGACCTTGGTGGTCCGGCCGTTCGGAGCGCGGAACACCTGGTACGCACCGCCGGCGAGGGAGCGTTCCTCGGTCGAGGGGAAGCCGTAGCCGTACTCGCTGCCCGCACCCAGGAACTTGGCGCCGATGCTGGACTTGTTGCGCAGCATGTGGGCCCCGGCGCCGGAGTGCCAGTAGGCGGTGCTGATCACGCCGTTGCGGGAGAACTGCTGGTACTTTCCTCCGTACCCCGCGTTGCGCTCGTTGGAGACGGGCTGGCCCCACGTGGCGGCACCGCCGGTCTTCTTGTACACGGCCCCGATGCCGCCGCTCACGCTGTAGCCGGAGGCGCGGCCGCCCAGCGGCTTGTAGGAGCTGGAGGACGCCAGGGACGCGAACTGCGCCCACGAGCCGCCGTAGACGTTGGAGTCGCCGGAGAACGGCCCGTTGTCCGTGAACTGCCAGATGTCGTGGGTGGACCAGCCGTTGGGCATCCAGCCGGGGCTGGCCACGCCGTAGGACGCGAGGTGCAGCGGGTGGTTGTTGAACTGGGCCGTGTTGCCCGTGCAGGTCTGCCACCAGTCCGTGGTGGTGTAGATGGCGGGCAGGCGCCCGGTGCGCTGCTTGTAGCGGTCCGAGAAGGACTTGATCCACGTGTTCATCTGCGCGGCGGACATGTTGTAGCACGTGTTGCCCAGGGACGAGTACGGGTTGTACTCGATGTCCAGCAGCCCGGGCAGGGTGCGCCCGTCCGCGGACCAGCCTCCGCCGTTGTTCACGAAGAAGTCCGCCTGCGCCGCTCCGGAGGACTGGGACGGCAGCGCGAAGTGGTAGCCGCCGCGGTTCATGCCCACCTCGTAGGAACCGGTGTACTGGTCGTTGAACGCCTCGGAGCGGTAGTTGATGCCCTCCGTGGTCTTCACGTACGCGAAGCGCGCGCCCGCGTTGTACTCGGCGCTCCAGTTGATGGCGGGCTGCCAGCCGGAGACGTCCATGCCCGCGATGCCCGCGGGGCGCCAGGTGCTGGCCCGGATCACCAGCGACATCGCGCCCGCCGGGCCCACGGCCGTGGTCCCGGCCGCCTGGGCGGAGGACGACGTTGCGCCCGTGGTGGGCTCCGCCGAGGCCTTTCCGGTGGCCTTGTCGGACGCCTTGCCCGACGGCGTGGCGCTGGGGGAGGCGGCGTCGGAGCCGAGCACCGTGGCCGCCACCTTCTCCACCTCCTTCTCGGAGGCGCCGGAGAGCTTGGTGGTGTCCGCCATGGACTTCAGTTTCTGGCCCATGGTGGCGCCGGGGTTCTTGTCACCGGTCTTGGGGGGAGTGGCCGGGAGCTTGGGGTCCTCGACCACCGTCGCGAGCTCCTTGGTCTCCACGGAGACCACGTCGCCCTTGGCGGGGTTGAGGTTCTCGTGCGGGTCGTCCGCCGCTGCGGCGGGCATGAGGGTGGACAGTGTCAGCACGGCGGCCGTGACGGCGGCGGGCAGGACGGATCGTCTGGGGGAGATCATGCGTGATGCCTTTACTGCGTGGGGGGAAAGCCACTCGATGGGGGAAGAGGAGTGACCTGGGGGGACGCACTAGAAAGTGTAAATGTTCACCATGAAAATCGATGTATCTTGCGTCCCCTGATTGATAACGGAGTCATTTCGGGACGGAAAAGTTTCGATTTCCGAGGCCCCGCGGCCCAAGCAGGCCCTCATGGCACTGCCGATGGCCTCGGGCGCCCTGGATGCCGTCGCGGTGCTCCGGGCGCCGTTGCGGCGGCTCGGGCGGGCCCACGACGGAGGACGCCGCCCTCCCCGTGGTGGGAGAGCGGCGTCCTCGACGGGCGGGGTGCGGGTGACGCTCAGTAGGCGCCGTCCGAGGCGAAGACCGCGCGGACGGTGCGCAGCATGATGACCAGGTCCTGGACCGGGGACCAGTTCTCCACGTAGTACAGGTCCAGGCGCACGCTCTGGTTCCAGTCCAGGTCCGAACGGCCCGAGACCTGCCACAGGCCGGTGATTCCGGGGCGGACCCGCAGCCGGCGGTAGACGTGCTGCTCGTACTTGTCCACCTCGCTGGCCAGGGGCGGGCGTGGGCCCACCAGCGACATGGTGCCGTTGAGGACGTTGATGAACTGGGGCAGCTCGTCCAGGCTGTAGCGGCGCATCCACGTTCCCGGCTTCGTCACGCGGGGGTCGTCCTTCATCTTGAAGAGCACCCCGCCCTCGGACTCGTTGGTGGCCAGCAGGGCAGCCTTGCGCTCCTCTGCGTCCACGTACATGGACCGGAACTTGAGCATGCGGAACCGGGTGCCGTCGATGCCCACGCGCTCTTGGGCGAAGAGGGCGGGCCCGCCGTCGTGCGCCCTGACCAGAACGGCCAGCCCGATCATGACCGGCGAGAGCAGCACCAGTGCGGTCAGTGAGCCCACGATGTCGATCAGGCGCTTGACGGTCTTCTTGGCGCGGGTGAACCGGGGCGTGGCCACGTGGATCAGCGGCAGACCAGCAAGCTGCTGCGTGTGGATGCGCGGCCCGGCAATGTCCGTGAGGCCGGTGTTCATGACCAGGCGGATCCGCTCGTCCGCGAGCGCCCACCCCAGGTGCCGGATCTCCGTGGTGCTCAGGGGGACGGCGGCGGCCATCACCAGGGTCTCGACGTCGTGCTCACGGCACGCCTGCACGATGCCCGAGACACTGGGGCGGTCCTGCGCCGCGAGGGCGTTGTGCGGCAGCCGCACCGAGGAGAGCGAAGCGGGGAGGCGGTGGTGGGACGTGGGCATGTAGACGGCCACGGGGTTGAAACCGGCGTCCGGACGCTCCTGCAGCTCGCCCACGAGCTCCACGGCACCGGGGAAGCGGCCCACGACCATGGTGCGGGACATGTTCTGGCCCTTGGCGCGGCGCAGGATCAGCTGGCGCCGAGCCGTCATCCGACCCGCCAGCAGCACGACGGTGCCGACCGGCAGGGCGATCAGGATGTAGCCGCGGGCCGTGGGCACGTCCAGCGCGTAGGAGGCGATTGCAATGGCCGCGAAGAGCGTGAGCGAGGCGGTGACCACCTGCTTGGCCTCCTCGGCGCCGTTGCCGATCAGCCGGACCTCGCGCGTGCCCCGCAGCTCGAGCCAGCCCCACCACACCACCGCGAGCACGAGGCCCACGAACCAGTACGGCACGGGCAGCAGCGTGTCCACGTGCAGCAGGCCCTGGAGCCAGCCGAACCGCAGCGCCTGGGCGAGACTCACCGCCAGGAGCAGCGCTACGGTGTCGTAGAGCCGCAGCTTCTGCTGGTAGCTGTGCTGCCACGAGACGTGCCTGTGCTTGTGCTGTGCTTTTTGGAACACGGTCGACGAACCTTCCCCCAGAACCGTTCGACGGCGAGACACCCCACGCGCTCGCTCAGATGCGTTGACCGAGTCAGAGGCGGCCCCGCACCACGGTGTTCATCTCCCCCGAGATTTACGCCCGCTAAGCACCGAATATACTCTCCCACGTGGGCGGATACTGCCGAAATGCATGATTCGGTACGCAATTGTGGACATCTGACAGGGCGGGATCGCGGGGTTCGTGGCCCGGTTGGGGGTCACGTGCCTCCGAGTGGGGGACACGGCCGCGGCGGGTGCCTGCACCCCGGCTGGAGCCCGCGCCCCGCCGTCTCCACGGCGCGAGGGCGGCGCACGTGTGCAGGCCCTGCGGAGGGCGACGACGGCGGTCCCCGCGGCAGCGGGGGAGGGGCCCGTGGGCGGCGGGCGCGCGTCGTCGTCGTGGTAGTGTGGGCAGGTTGCCAAGGCGAGGGGGTAGGACCCTGCCCCGTTATCGACGACGGCCTGTGGATCCTGATCCGCCACCCCGGTGAACACGTCCCGGGGAGCGCGAGTGGGGTGCCGCACCACGTCGATCGGAAGTCGTTCGGACACGCGGTGCGAGAGCACCGGAGCCCCGAACGGTCCGAGGTGACCATCCGGACCCACGATCGAAGGAGACCCACCATGGTGGACGTCATCACCATCCCCGCGACGCTGCGCACCGAGTTCGGCAAGGGCTACGCCCGCCGCGTGCGCGCCAACGACCAGATCCCCGCCGTGATCTACGGCCACGGCGCCGAGCCGCTGCACGTGATCCTGCCGGGTCACGAGATGATGCTCGCGTCCCGCAACCCCAACGCCGTGCTCGAGATTAACGTGGACGGCGAGGGCCACCTGGCCATGATCAAGGAGGTGCAGCGCCACGCGGTGCGCCCCGAGATCCTGCACATCGACCTGCTGACCGTGCGCCGCGGCGAGCGCGTCGAGGTCGAGGTTCCCCTGTCCGTCGCGGGCGAGGTCGCCCCGACCGCCGTCCACAACCTCGAGGAGAACGTGCTCCTGATCGAGGCGGACGCCCTGAAGGTGCCCGAGCACTTCGAGATCGACATCGAGGGCCGCGAGCCCGGCGAGCACATCTACGCCGCGGACGTCACCCTGCCCTCCGGCGTCACGCTGGTTTCCGATCCGGAGCTGCTGGTCGTCAACGTCTCCGAGCCGGTCGAGCAGGACCTCGGCGAGGAGCCGGAGACCGACGAGGAGTCCGAGGAGTCCGAGGGCGAGGGCTCCGAGGAGGCCGCCGAGCAGTCCGAGGACAACGAGTAGGAACCACCCGTTCGTCGCGCCCGCCAGGGTGCGGCACGGCCCGTGCGGCGGCAGGCACCCTGGTGTGTCTGCCGCCGTTCGGCGTTGCGGGGCCCCGCACCACTCTGGCGGTGCCCGGCCCTGCCGCACAGCGTTCGAGGAGAGGGAGGACGAGATGACGGACCGCACCCTGGTGGTGGGACTGGGCAACCCCGGCGACGCGTACGCCGGAACACGCCACAACATCGGAGCGATGGTCGTGGCCGAGCTCGCGGGGCGGGCGGGGGAGAAGCTGTCCGCGCACAAGGCCCGGGCCGCCGTGGCCGAGACGCGGATGCGCCCCGGGTCGCCGCGGCTCGTGCTCGCGCAGCCGCTGAGCTACATGAACGTCTCCGGCGGGCCGGTGAGCGCGCTGGCGAAGTACTACTCCCTGGGCCTGGAGGACCTCGTGGTGGTGCACGACGACGTCGACCTCCCGTTCGGCGCCGTCAAGCTCAAGCGCGGCGGGGGCGAGGGCGGACACAACGGCCTGCGGGACATCACCAAGGCCATGGGCGGCCGGGACTACGTGCGGGTGCGGGTGGGGGTGGGGCGGCCCCCGGGACGGATGGACACCGCGGACTACGTGCTCAAGCGCTTCTCCGGCGCCCAGGCGAAGGAGCTGCCCCTTCTGGTCTCCGACGCCGCGGACGCCGTCGAGATGCTCACCGAACAGGGCCTCACCGAGGCGCAGCAGCACTTCCACGCGCGCAACCCGGCCTGAGCGGGCGACGTCTCGCCATTGCCCGCCTGCAAAAACTGAGCAGGTGCACTCTGGGGTCTCCAGATGTGCACCTGCTCAGTTTCTGCAGGGGTGGGCGGGCACGCCCCGCCCTGCGGTCAGTCCAGGGTGTCGGGGTCGTTGCCCGCCGCGCGCATCGCCTTGTACTTGGCGTTGCGCGGTGCCATGAACGCCGCACCGATCGCGGCCGCCAGGAGGGAGCCGCACAGGATGCCCACCTTGGCGTGGTCGCTGTGGGGGCTGCCCTCGCCGAAGCTGAGCTCAGCGACCAGCAGAGACACGGTGAAGCCGATGCCGGCCACGAACGTCATGCCGAGCATGTCGAGCCAGGTGTAGTCCTTGTCCTTCTCCGCGGACGTGAAGCGGTCCATCAGCCACGCGGCCCCGAAGATGCCCAGGGGCTTGCCGAGCACCAGACCGGCCACGATGCCCAGGGCCACAGGGTCCATGGCGGCGTCCTTGATGCCGCTGAGACCGCCCACGGCCACGCCGGCCGAGAAGAACGCGAAGACCGGGATGATCACGCCGTTGGACAGCGGACGGAAGCGGTGCTCCAGGGTGGGGGCCAGGCCCAGCCGGGGGTCCTCCTCGCGGATGATGCGCGGCTTCTCCTTGAGCACGGGGACCATGAAGCCCAGCAGCACGCCCGCGATCGTGGCGTGGATGCCGGACTCGTAGACGAGCCACCAGGTCACCAGCCCGATGGGCAGAAGGATGACCCACGCCGCCCAGTGCTTGTCCATGAACCAGGTCATGTACTTGTGGGTGAGGAACCAGAACAGGGCGAGCAGCACGGCCGCGCCGATCAGGAACGGGAACTTGACGCTCTCCGTGTACACGAACGCGATGATCGCGATGGCAATGAGGTCGTCCACGACCGCCAGCGTGAGCAAAAACGTGCGCATGGCCACGGGGAGGGACGAGCCCACCACGGCCAGCGCGGAGACGGCGAACGCGATGTCCGTGGCGGTGGGGATCGCCCAGCCGTGCAGTGCCGTGGGCTCACCGCCGGAGGCGAGGTTGACCCCCAGGAAGATCAGCGCGGGCACCAGCACACCGCCGGCGGCCGCCACCACGGGCAGGATCGCCTTGCGGATGTTGTGCAGCTCGCCGTCCACGAACTCGGCCTTGAGCTCCAGGCCGGTCAGGAAGAAGAACACCGCGAGCAGCCCGTCCGCGGCCCAGTGCCCCACGGTGTGCTGCAGCCCGGCCACCTCGCCGGGGCCCACCTCGGCGTCGCGCAGCCCGAAGTAGAAGTCACTCCAGGGGGAGTTGGCCAGCACCAGGGCGAGCACCATGGCGATCAGCAGGAAGAGGCCGCCTGTGGTGTCCTTGCGGAGGAAATCCATGACGGATCCGCCGGATTCGGAGGACGTCTGCGTGTCCGTACTCACAACAAAAAGCTCCCGTCGCGTGGTTCGGTCGTGAACCGCGATCGTCGTGTCGAATGGAAAGGGGTCGGGCCGCGCCGTGTGCGCAGCCCGACCGTCCTGTCAGTGGTGGGTCTCAGCCCTTGGAGATCCACGCCTCGGCCTCGCGGGCCTGCAGGGTGAGCGCCTTGCCGATGTAGGGCTCTGCCGCGGCGGCGATCTTCTTGCCGACCAGCGGGATGTTGGCCTGGACCTCGCCGGTGACGTCCACCGAGGTCTCGTTCTCGCCGAGCGGCTTGATGCTCTGCTGGGCGGTGGCGCCCACGGGCAGCCCGCCGGCCTTGATCTCGGTGCGCACGGTGCGCGAGCCGTCCGCCGCGGGGGCGTCGTAGGTGTCCACCTGGGTCAGCTTCACGCCGCCCTTCACGAACTTCTGCACGACGTCCGGCAGCTTGTCCGCGCCCATGCTGCGCACCGTGGTGGCCGTGAACGCGGTGGAGGTGTCCCCGTTGACCTCGAAGGACTCGAGCTCGGTGCCGGCACGGTCGCTGACGTGGCGGACGAAGGCCTCGTCCACGAACGTCTTCAGGACGGTGTCCACGGGGGCCTTGATGGTGGTGGATGCGTTGACGGACATGGTGCTCCTTCTGTGTGGGTGCAGGGGCCTGGGCGCCGCGCGGACCGGGGTCGCCGCGGTGCGGTGCCCCAATCCTAGTCACCGGTTGGCGACGATGTGTCGACCGGAGGGGGTGACGACGCATCGCCCGGTTCCCACCGTGGGGTACCCGTGGGAGGGAGAACCCCGGCGCGCACGACCCCGCGCACCGCCCGGCCCATGAACCGCTGGAGAGAGGGGACCCCGGACGGGGAACGCCGAGGGAGCGCGTGTGGCCCGAAGAAGGGGCAGGAAATCCGCGTTCGAGGCGGGTCCGTGCCTCCGGGCGTGTCTAGACTTGCCGGTGGACGGGCCGCGGGAGCGGCGCCGTCCGGCGTGACCGTCGGGGGACGGAAGCGCGGGAAGGGCCGAGAACGCACCCGATCCGCAGCGTTGGGGAGAACGCTGAGCGGGTGGCACCCGGTCTACAGGAAGATCGCGGGGGATGGGACCCCTTGATCGGCAGCCAGGGGGAGAACACCATGCACACGACTGAACACACCCGTGCGTCCGGCCACCCGACGGCCGGTGACTCCGGGGTGGGGGAACCGCGCTTCACAGTGCGCACCACGGCCGCGGGGGCGTCCGCTCACCGGGGCGAGGCACTACAGGACCACCTGGGTGCCGAGGCAGACGTTGACACCGTTCCTTACCCCACCACCGACACCGACCCCGACTGCGAGAACCAGCCCGCCGGGCTCTCAGGCGCCGCCACGTGGGCAGAAGCGGGGGAGGTGATCGTCCCAGTGGTCATCCACACCCCGGAGAACGGTCGCGCGAGGGCCCTCGTGGTGCTCGTGCCCGGCGCGGGAATCGATTTCGTATCCGCCTACGACGAGATGCGCCAGCTGGCCATGCTGCTGGTGGGCGCCGGGTACTGCGTGGAGTGCCGCGGAGTGGGGGAGTCCCACGGGCTGCGGCCGGACGACGACGTCGTCGCCGTGTGGGAGCACGACGTCCTCACAGCGACGGAGCGCGCGATGTCCCTGTGCGGCCTGGCGCACCGGCCGGTGTACGGGATCGGCCACGGGCTTGGTGCTTCCCTGCTCAGCGCGCTCGCCCGGAGGACGGATCGTTTCGAGCGCGTGATCGCATGGGAGCCTCGTAGCGGCGCAGCGTTCGTGGACCGGGGGCGATGGCTGCACCGCGACGGGTTCCCGGCACTGGCTGAGGCCGAGAAGCAGCGCGGCGAGGTCGGCGGCGTCGACCTCCCCGGGCTGTGGCTCACGGAGGAGCAGGCCACGGCGCTGCGGAGCCTCTCCGCGCCGGAGACCGACGGAGGGCGCGTGCAGATCCATCGCGGCCGATCCGGGCGGCGTCCCGGCGGCCCCGTGCGCTACGACGTCCTCGAGGAGCTGCTCTGGGCACTTCCCCGGCCGGTTCTGGCGCCCCTTGGGGGCACTGGTCGCGGTGCGGTGCATCATGAGTTCACAGGGGAGAACGGGCGACGGTGCGTCGAGATGGTCCTGGACGGCACGGGTTCGGACGGTCGACGTCCCACCGGCGTTCTCACCGGGCCGGTCCGCGCGATCTCCACGCCAACCGGGACGGTCGAGCCCGAGGCCGGCGGGGAGCCGCAGCACCCGGTGGTGTTGTTCACCTCCGGCGGGGATCTTGCGCGTGACGGGGCTGGTCTCTGGCCGAGGCTCGCCCGACGACTGGCGGCACGCGGCATCGTGAGCCTGCGAGCGGACGGCGACCGGGCGGGAGAGCGCGTCCCGTTGTGGGCCAAGCCGGTCCCGGACCCGCGCGGGGAGCGTCAGGTGCTTGCGGTGAGACAGCAGCTCGAGTGGCTCGTACGACGCTTCGACCGGGACGTGCTCGTGGTGGCCACCGGTGCGGGGGCTCCCGCGAGCGTCGACGCGGCGCGTTGCATGTCCGGTTCGGTAGTGCGGGGTCTGGTACTCGTGGCCGCCACGGAGGACGGCGCCGCGGCGCTCGTCCAGCGCGCCGTCGCCGGCACCCGGGCCGTGGGCGGGGCGCCTTTCGCGGATCGTCTCCCGCGCGGTCTCTCGCGACGACGACGCCGCACCACGGCACCCCTGCGCACTCTGCCGAGCGGCGATCCGTACGCCCTTGCGAGGGCCACGCGGGAGCGCCTGCGGAACGAGGTGGACGTGGCTCTGGGGCTCTGACCGGGGCGGGCCTTTGTGCCCGTGGACCGCCGCCCCGACCGCGCATGGCGCCCCGTGGCGTGGCTCGTGCGGCGCCAGCGCGCCGTGGACCGCAGCGTGGGGTACACGGACGCCATGCGGCGCTGACCCAGGCCGGTCGGCGGCACAATGGACCGTGTGAGCACATCCAACGGTCCCACCCCCGTCCTCCTCGCGTGCGCGCACGGCACCCGTGACCCCGCGGGCCAGAGCGCCGTCGCCGCGCTCGTCGCCGCGGTGCGCACGGCACTGCCCGACGTCACGGTGGTGGACACCTGGGTGGACGTCCAGGAGCCGGACCTCGCGGCCCGCACCGCGGAGTTGGCCGGGCACGACGCCGTGGTGGTCCCGCTGCTGCTCTCCGCCGGCTACCACGTGTTCGTGGACATGGCCCGCGCGGTGAAGGGCACTCCCCGGCACCGGGTGGCGGCCGCGCTCGGCCCGGACAGCGGCCTCGCCCGGATCATGGCCCGCAGGCTCGCGGAGGCGGTTCGCGACAGCGGCGGGCCCGCCGCGGGCCCGTCGGACAGGATCGTGATGGTCGCCGCCGGATCCTCGGACCCCCGCGCGGGCGAGGACTGCGAACGCACCGCAAACCTGCTCGCTGAGGAGCTGGGCCTGCCGGTCACCCCGGCCTACCTCTCCGCGGCGCACCCCACCCTGCCGGAGGCCGTGGCGCAGGCCCGGCACGAGCTGGGCACCCCGCCGGAGGACCGGGCCGGGAACGACGCGGCGGAGCGGCGTCGCGAACCCGGGAGCCCGGAGGCGCCGACCGAGTCAGAGGCCCGGGCGACCGCCGCGGGTGACGACGCCGCCGTCCTGCCCCCGTGTTCCGCACCTCCCGCACACGAATCCACCGGATCCGCGACGTCGCGCTCCGGGAACGACGCCGCCGCGGGTCGGGTGCTCGTCGTGCCGTACCTGTTGGCCCCCGGGTTCTTCCACGGCCGGGCGCTCGCCGCGGGGGCGGACGTGACCGCCGAGCCCCTGCTCGTGGCCGGGGGTGAGGTGCCGCCGGAGCTCGTCGAGCTCGTGGTCGAGCACTACCGGGAGGCGGCCGCCGTCGCGTGATCGCACACGGCCTTGACCATCGCCCCGAGGCGGAAGCGTTCGGGGACCACGGCGTTCGTGATGCCGGCCTCCTCGAGCGGCTGCACGCAGACCGGGCCGATCGCCACGGCGGTGCAGCGGCCCTCCCGCAGCGAGGCCACGACGTCGTCGCGGCAGGCCGCCGCGCTGGCGGCGTCGAGCACCGCGTCCACTGCGGGGGCGGCCGTGAACGTCACGTAGTCCACGTCCCCGGCCGCGATCTCGCGCACGAGCAGGGACAGCCGTGAGCCCTCGTCCGCGGACTCCCAGCGGTAGGGGGCGACCACGCGCACGTCCAGTCCGGCGGATCGCTGCCGCTCGAGCTGCTCCTCGTCCGCGGTGCCGTGCAGCTGGACGGTGACGGTGCCGGGGGCCCCCGCCTCGAGCACGCGGTCCACGAGCTCAGCGGTGCGCCCGGAGGAGCCCGTGTACGCGCACGGGATCTCGAGCGCCTGCAGCTGACCCTTCGCCTTGGCGCCGCGCGCGTACACCGTGCTCGCGCGCAGGGCCGCGAGCAGCTCCTCACGCAGGCCGTGCTCCTCGGCGACGGCGAGCCAGCGCTTGACCCCGTAGCCCGTGGTCACCAGCACGGTGCCCGGCGCGGAGGCGACGGTCTCGCGGACGGCGGCCACGACGTCGTCGTCCTCGTCCGTGGGCGTGATCTTCAGCGCCGGGGCGTACTGGACGCGCGCGCCGTGCCGCTCGAACGCGCCGCCCTGTTCCTGGGCGCGGCGGTGCGCGGTCACGGCCACGGTGAGTCCGGTCAGGGCGTGGGGCTGGGACGTCGTCATGTCCTCAGGGTACGAGCCGACGACGGGTGGCCGCGCCGCTGTGCGTGTCGGGGGTCGCGAGTAGGCTGAAACGCGATCAGAGGGTCGGCCCCGGCGGTTGCACCACGGCCCGGCGCACCGCCCTGTCCTCGACCCCTCGTTACTTTTTCTCGGCACGGGTCTGGCGGCGGCGCCGCCCACAGTCCCTGCCCATCCCGTCCTCCCATCCCGTCGACTCACCCAGGAGCCCGCCCCACATGTCCCTGACCGGTCTGCTCACCGCACTGTCCGAGGACCGCGGTTTCGCCAACATCCGTACGCAGGCGTCACGCACCCTCGCGGAGCGCTCGGCGGAGACGATCATCAGCGCCACGGACGGGTTGCGCGCCCCCGTGCTCGCGCAGATCGCGAGCGGCCTGGAGCAGGCGCGCGGAGCTGTCTCCGGCGGGGCGGCGTCGAACGGTTCGTCGTCTGACGGCGCGGCTGCGCCGGTGCTGCTCGCCGTGACCGCCACCGGGCGCGAGGCGGAGCAGGTGCAGGCCGCGCTCGAGTCCTACCTGCCGGCCGGGAGCATTGCGAACTTCCCGTCCTGGGAGACGCTGCCGCACGAGCGGCTCTCCCCGCGCTCGGACACGGTGGGCCAGCGCCTGGGCGTGCTGCGCCGACTCGCCCACCCGGACGCCACCGCGGAGCCCCTGCGCGTGGTCGTGGCCCCGGTGCGCTCGGTGCTGCAGCCGGTGGTCGCCGGGCTCGGCGAGATGGAGCCCGTGACGCTGCGCACGGGGCGGGACTACGACTTCCAGGGGCTCGTGAAGGACCTCGCCGCCGCCGCGTACGCGCGCGTGGACATGGTCACCAAGCGCGGAGAGTTCGCGGTGCGCGGCGGGATCGTGGACGTCTTCCCGCCCACCGAGGACCACCCCGTGCGCCTGGAGTTCTTCGGGGACGAGCTGGACGAGATGCGCTGGTTCGCCGTCGCGGACCAGCGCACGCTCACGGACGCGGCCCACCCGAGCGTCGTCGTGGCCCCGCCCTGCCGCGAGCTGCTCGTGACGCCGTCCGTCCAGTCGCGCGCCGCCAAGCTCAAGGAGCAGCTGCCCGGTGGCCGCGAGATGCTGGAGCGCATTGCCGGGGGGCAGTACGTGGAGGGCATGGAGTCCCTCGCGCCGCTGCTCGCGGACGACATGGTCCAGGTGCTGTCCCTGCTGCCGGAGGGCTCCATGACCGTGGTGCTGGAACCGGAGAAGGTCCGGGCCCGCGCGCACGACCTCGTGGCCACCAACGAGGAGTTCCTCATGGCCGCGTGGGAGTCCGCGTCCGGCGGCAACGACGCGCCCCTGGACCTGAACACCGCGCTGGACACGGACGACGGCGCCACCCGCTCCCTGTCCTCCGGCTCCTTCCACACGATTGCCGAGGTGCGCGAGCTCGCCCTGGACCGCTCGGTGGGCTGGTGGTCCGTCACGGGGCTCAACGTCAACGCCGTGACCGCCTCCCAGGTCGACGCGGACACCCCCGAGGAGGAGGTCCACCTCGCGGACACGGACGCCGACACCCTCACCGTGGGTGGCCGCGAGCCCACGCGGTTCTCGGGCGACGTCGAGGCGATGCTGAGCTTTCTCGCGGAGCGGGTGCGCGAGGAGTGGCGCGTGGTGCTCGTGACGGACGGGCCCGGGCCCCTGCAGCGGCTGAGCGAGCTGCTGCACGGCGAGGAGATCCCCGCGGCGCGCTACGAGACCCTCACCGAGACCCCGCAGCCGGGGCTCGTGGAGCTGACGACGGCGCGCGCGGGCTGCGGCTTCGTGCTCGAGGCCACCCGCACCGCCCTGCTGACCGAGGCGGACGTGCTCGGCCGGGCGAGCACCTACGACACCCGCGCCGAGCGCAAGCTCCCGCAGCGGCGCAAGCGCAACCAGGTGGACCCCCTGGCCCTGCAGAAGGGCGACTACGTGGTGCACGAGCAGCACGGCATCGGCCAGTTCGTGGAGCTCATCCAGCGCCCGATCGCCGGTGCGATGACCGCCCCGGGCCAGCCCAAGCCCGTGCGCGAGTACCTGGTGCTGGACTACGCGCCGTCCAAGCGCAACGGCCCGCGGGACCGGCTGTTCGTGCCCACGGACCAGCTCGACCAGGTGAGCAGCTACGTGGGCGGTGAGGCGCCGTCGCTGTCCAAGATGGGCGGCGCGGACTGGAGCAAGACCAAGCGCAGCGCCAAGAAGGCCGTCAAGGAGATCGCGAACGAGCTGATCCGGCTGTACTCGGCGCGGATGGCCTCCAAGGGGCACGCGTTCGGCCCGGACACCCCCTGGCAGCGCGAGCTGGAGCAGGCGTTCCCGTACATCGAGACCCCGGACCAGCTGACCACGATCGACGAGGTCAAGGCGGACATGGAACGGCCCATTCCCATGGACCGGCTGATCTCCGGGGACGTGGGCTACGGCAAGACCGAGGTGGCGGTGCGCGCGGCGTTCAAGGCCGTGCAGGACGGCAAGCAGGTGGCGGTGCTCGTGCCCACCACGCTGCTCGCCCAGCAGCACACCGAGACCTTTGCCGAGCGCTTCTCGGGCTTCCCCGTGCGCCTGGCCACCCTCTCGCGCTTCCAGAGCGCGAAGGAGTCCAAGGCCACCATGGAGGGTCTGCGCAGCGGCGCGGTGGACGTGGTGATCGGCACGCACCGGCTGCTGAGCAAGGAGATGCAGTTCAAGAACCTGGGGCTCGTGATCATCGACGAGGAGCAGCGCTTCGGCGTGGAGCACAAGGAGAAGCTCAAGGCCATGCGCACGGACGTGGACGTGCTGGCGATGTCCGCCACGCCCATCCCGCGCACGCTGGAGATGTCCATGACGGGCATCCGGGAGACCTCCACGCTGGCCACCCCGCCGGAGGAGCGCCACCCGGTGCTCACGTACGTGGGGCCCTACACCAACAAGCAGGTCTCCGCCGCCGTGCGCCGCGAACTCATGCGCGAGGGGCAGGTCTTCTTCATCCACAACCGGGTGTCGACCATCGAGGCGCGGGCCAAGGAACTCGCGGAGCTCGTGCCGGAGGCGCGGATCGCCGTGGCCCACGGCCAGATGAGCGAGTCCCGCCTGGAGCAGATCATCGTGGACTTCTGGGAGAAGAAGTTCGACGTGCTGATCTGCACCACCATCGTGGAGACCGGCCTGGACATTGCCAACGCGAACACGCTGATCGTGGACCACGCGGACCGCTACGGGCTCTCGCAGCTGCACCAGCTGCGCGGTCGCGTGGGCCGCGGCCGTGAGCGGGCCTACGCCTACTTCCTGTACCCGGCGGAGAAGCCGCTGAGCGAGACCGCGCTGGAGCGGCTCAAGGCCGTGGCCGCCCACAACGAGCTCGGCTCCGGCATGCAGCTGGCCATGAAGGACCTCGAGATCCGCGGCGCCGGCAACCTGCTGGGCGGCGAGCAGTCCGGGCACATCGCCGGCGTGGGCTTCGACATGTACCTGCGTCTCGTGGGCGAAGCCGTGGCCGAGTACCGCGGGGACCAAGAGACCGGGCCCGCGGAGATGAAGATCGAGCTGCCCGTCAACGCGCACCTGCCGCACGACTACGTGCCGGGGGAGCGGCTGCGCCTGGAGGCCTACCGCACCCTGGCCAACGCCGCCACGGAGCAGGCCGTCGTGGAGGCCGCGGAGGAGCTCGAGGACCGCTACGGTCCCGTGCCCACCCCGGTCGCCAACCTCCTGGAGGTCGCCCGGCTGCGGATCCGCGCCCGTGCCGCGGGCCTCACGGACGTGGCCACGCAGGGGAACATGATCCGCTTCTCGCCCGCGGACCTCACCGAGTCCCGCGAGATGCGCCTGCAGCGCCTCTACCCGGGCTCCCAGGTCCGCCCCGTGCCGGGCACCGACGCGCGCATGGTGCTGATCCCCAAGCCCAAGACGGCTCGGATCGGCGGCAAGGACCTCGTGGACGGGGACATCCTCGCCTGGTCGCGGGAGGTGCTGGACGCGGTCTTCCCGGTGCTCGAGACGGCGGGGTCCGGTTCCGAGGCCGGACCCGCTTCCTAGCGATGTCGGGGGACGACGACGCCGCGCGGCCGAGCAGGTTCTGTCTGCCGGCCGCGGGGCCCGGCGACCACGACGCCGCGCGGGCGGGTGGGCGCCGCTGACGCGACACGGTGCGCTCGGTGGGCGTGCGAGGTCCCACCGCACGGAAGTGGCGCGGCCCTCGGGCCCGCCCACGCCCGCGCGCGCGAGCAGGGCAGGCCGGCAGAGCGCCGCGGTCGTCCCCCTATCGGCCCCTCTATGATGAACAGTCATGGGACATCTGCTCGTGACCGGCGGCGCCGGGTTCATCGGCGCCAACTTCGTGCACCACGTCCTGGAGCACACGGATCACACCGTCACGGTGCTGGACAAGCTCACCTACGCGGGCAACCGCGAGAACCTGACCACCGCTGACCCGGCCCGCTGCGACCTGGTGGTGGGGGACGTGGCGGACGCGGGCGTCGTCGGCGACCTCGTTCCGGCCGCGGACGCGGTGGTGCACTTCGCCGCCGAGTCCCACAACGACAACTCCCTGCGCGACCCCGAGCCCTTCCTGCGGACCAACGTGGTGGGTACGTACACGCTGCTGGAGGCGGCCCGGCGCCACGGCACGCGGTTCCACCACGTCTCCACGGAGGAGGTCTTCGGGGACCTGGCCCTGGAGGACCCCCAGCGTTTCACCGCCGAGACCCCCTACCGGCCGTCGAGCCCGTACTCGGCCACCAAGGCGGCGTCGGACCACCTGGTGCGAGCGTGGGCGCGGTCCTTCGGGCTGGAGGTCACGCTGTCCAACTGCTCGAACAACTACGGGCCGTACCAGCACGTGGAGAAGTTCATCCCGCGGCAGATCACCAACGTGCTCACCGGGCGACGCCCGAAGCTCTACGGGGCGGGTGCGAACGTGCGGGACTGGATCCACGTGGCGGACCACTCGGCGGCGGTGCTGCGCATCCTCGAGTCGGGGCGGCCGGGGCGCACCTACCTGATCGGCGCGGACGGCGAGGCGGACAACCTCACGGTGCTGCGGGCGATCCTGCGCCTGTTGGGGCAGCCCGAGGACGCGTTCGACCACGTCACGGATCGACCTGGTCACGACCGCCGCTACGCGATCGACGGCTCCCGCACCCGGGAGGAACTGGGCTGGGAACCCCGCTACACCGATTTCACCGTGGGCCTGGCGGACACCATTGCCTGGTACACCGAGCACCGGGACTGGTGGGAGCCGGTCAAGGCCGCCACGGAAGCGAGCTACGGGAGGACAGGACAGTGACGGCACAGGAGATCACGGTCCACGAGAGCGGGATCGACGGCCTGCTGTTCGTGGACCTGCCCGTCCACGGGGACAACCGCGGGTGGTTCAAGGAGAACTGGCAGCGCGCCAAGGCCGTGGCCGCGGGCCTGCCGGACGCGTCCTTCGTGCAGCAGAACATCTCCTTCAACGGGACGCGCGGCACCACGCGCGGCATCCACGCGGAGCCGTGGGACAAGTACGTCTCGGTGGCCACCGGTCGGATCTTCGGCGCGTGGGTGGACCTGCGCGAGGGGCCGGGCTTCGGCACGGTCGTCACGCGGGAGATCACCCCGGCGACGGCGGTGTTCGTGCCCCGCGGCGTGGGCAACGCGTTCCAGACGCTGGAGGACGCCACGGCCTACGCGTACCTGGTCACCGACCACTGGCGCGCGGACGCGGGGGACGAGTACTCGTTCGTGAACCTGGGGGACCCGCACCTGGGCATCGAGTGGCCGGTTCCGCTCGCGGACGCGGAGCTCTCGGCCAAGGATCGCGCGCACCCGCCCCTCGACGACGTCGCCCCGCTGCCTCCGGCGCCCGTGCTCGTCCTGGGTGCCCGCGGCCAGGTGGGGCTCGCCCTGACCGCGCTGCTGACGGAGACCGGCGTGCCCTTCACCGCCTGGACCCGTGACGAGCTGGACCTCGCGGACCCCGCCTCCTGGCCCGACGAGGTGCGCTCCGGGGGCGGGCTGCGTCGCTACCGTGCCGTGGTCAACGCCGCCGCCTTCACCGCTGTCGACGCCGCCGAGACGGACGAGGGACGCGAGGAAGCGTGGGCGGTCAATGCCTCGGGAGTCGCCGCACTGGCCGCAGCGTGCTCCCGGGCCGGGGTGACGCTCGTGCACCTGTCCACGGACTACGTCCTCGACGGCGCCCTCCCGCTCGGCTCCTCGTACGAGCCCGACTCACCGGTGGCACCGGTGTCCGTGTACGGGCAGTCGAAGGCGGCGGGGGAGATGGCCGTGCGCACGTGCTCCCGGCACTACGTGGTGCGCACCAGCTGGGTCATCGGTGAGGGGAAGAACTTCGTGGCGACCATGGCGCGCCTGGCCGAGCAGGGGGTGGACCCCACCGTTGTCGACGACCAGCACGGGCGGCTCACCGGCGCCGCCGATCTCGCCGCGGGCATCCTGCACCTGTTGGACACCCGCGCCCCGTACGGCACGTACCACCTGACGGGGTCTGGTGAACCGTGCACGTGGGCGGACGTGGCCCGCTGGGTGTTTGAGGACCTCGGCCACGACCCGGACAGGGTGACGCCCGTGAGCACGGCGGAGTACACGGCGGGGCGGGCGCCCGGTGCGCCGCGCCCCGTGAACAGCGTGCTCGACATCTCCGCGGTCCTGAACGGGGGCTTCACCCCGCAGGACAGTCGCGCAGTGGCCCGTCAGGGCGCAGCGGCGTTCGGTGACTGAGGTTCCGCCGCGGGAAACCGCCCGTTGTCCCCAGCACCCGGGGCTGGGCGGCGCGCCAGGTCCGCAGCCGTTGCCGGCCTGGAGGCTGAGGTGTAGACCTGCCCACATTCCCTGTCGTATTCGTGGCAGGTCTACACCTCAGATTCAGCCGCGCGCGAGCGCCCCGGACAACGGCCAGAGGGGGATGGGCGACGGTGAGCTGAGAGAGGGGGGCGGGACGCAGCGTGACCGCGGGGCGCGCGGAGCGGAGCGCTGAGAGGCGGCGGGGCCGCGACGGGAAGTGGGGCCACCAACGCGAGAGCCCCGCTCGTCCGTGGACGGAGCGGGGCTCTCGAGAGTGCGCGGTGCGCGGGACGCTCAGCTGGTGACGCGGTCCTGGCGCTGGCCCACGGGACCGGTGCGCTGCGCCATCTCGGAGGCGTCGCGGGGCAGGTCCAGGGTGAGGTCGGTGCCGCCCGTGGAGTGCTTGGCGGTGCTGCCGTTGAGGAACAGGGTGGGGACCATCAGGGCCAGGCCGTAGACCAGGATGCCCACCAGGAACAGCACCCAGCTGTCCGGGTAGGTGCTGAAGAGGTACAGGCTCAGGACCACGGTGATGAAGCCGCCCACGAAGAGGACCGCGTTCTTCACCACGTCCCCCTGCCCGGAGTACTCGTGACGGCTGCGGGTGCTGGCGCCCCGGTGAGTGTGGGCGGTGCGGGCGTCCGCGTCCACGGCGTGGCTGCCGTCCTCAGCGGTGCGCCCCGCGGTGTGCCCGGAGGAGTGCGCAGCACTCGTGGGAACGTCGGCTTCCGATCTTCTGACCATGACTTCACCCTTTCAGACCGCCACGGCGGGCGCATTGCTGTCTTGCGGTCAGTCTAGTGCCTGGGACCCGCACTTGGTGACATTCCGTCTGTGACCCGCGCGGCCGACGTCGGGCGACGACGCCGGGCGACCACGCCGTAGGGCCGGGAGCGGCCGACGTCGCCCGACGTCGCCGGGGACCCGGCGGAGGGGTACCGGCCTCAGAGCTGCGCGACGATGTCCGCCAGCAGTCGCGAGATCCGCGGGCCCGCCGCGCGCCCCGCCTCCAGAACTTCCTCGTGGGAGAGGGGTTCGGGGCTGATCCCGGCAGCGAGGTTGGTGACGAGGGACATCCCGAGCACCTCGAGACCGGCCTGGCGGGCGGCAATGGCCTCGAGCGCAGTGGACATGCCCACGAGGTCCGCGCCGAGCACCTTGGCCATCTGCACCTCGGCCGGGGTCTCGTAGTGCGGGCCGGGGAACTGGGCGTAGACGCCCTCGTCCAGCTCCGGGTCCACGCGGTGGGCGATCTCCCGCAGCCGCTGCGAGTAGAGGTCCGTGAGGTCCACGAACGTGGCCCCCTCCAGCGGGGAGCGGGCGGTGAGGTTGAGGTGGTCGCTGATCAGCACGGGGGTTCCGGGGCCCCACGCGGGGTTCAGCCCGCCGCAGCCGTTGGTCAGGATCATCACCTGCGCGCCCGCCGCCGCGGCCGTCCGCACCCCGTGGGCGACGGCGCGCACGCCCTTGCCCTCGTAGAAGTGGGTCCGCGCGCCGATCACCAGCGCGTGCTCGCCGTCGGGAAGCCGGATGGAGCGCAGCGTGCCGCCGTGGCCCTCCAGCGCGGGCTTGGAGAAGCCGGGGATCTCGTGGGCGGGGACCTCGGCCACGGTCTCGCCGAGCAGGTCCGCGGCGCCGCCCCACCCGGAGCCCAGCGTGAGCGCGATCCGGTGGTTCTGCACACCGGTGCGCTCGCGCAACGCCTCGGCCGCCTGCCGGGCCAGGTCGAAGGGGTCCGTGGTCTCTGTGGTGGTCGTCATGGGCCCACTGTAGGACAGCCATCGCGCGGCGTCAGCGTGTGGGAGCCCCCGGTAGGCTGGGGCCCATGGCAGACATGACTGTGCAGAGGGAATTCGCGGACCAGAAGCTCGTGATCATCGGCGGTGGCCCGGGCGGCTACGAGGCGGCGCTCGTGGCGGCGTCGCTGGGGGCGGACGTCACGGTGGTGGAGGAGCAGGGCATGGGTGGTGCCGCCGTGCTCACGGACGTGGTGCCGTCCAAGACGCTCATCGCCTCCGCGGACACCATGAACCGCTTTGCGTCCGCCAGGGACCTGGGCGTGCACGTGGGGGACGACCTCGATGCCACGGAGGAGCTCAACAACCTCCGCGTGGACCTGGACAAGGTCAACGTGCGCCTGCTGCGTCTGGCTGCCACGCAGTCTCGTGACATCAAGCGCGGCCTGGAGCGGGTGGGTGTGCGCGTGGTGCAGGGCCGCGGGCGCATCGTGGACCGCCACACCGTGGTGGTGGAGCCCAGTGACGACGAGCCCTACGAACTGAGGGCCGACGTTGTACTGGTCTCCGTCGGCGCGCACCCCCGCGAGCTGGAGACCGCCAAGCCGGACGGCGAGCGGATCTTCAACTGGAAGCAGATCTACCAGCTCACCGAGATCCCGGAGAAGCTCATCGTCGTGGGCTCAGGTGTCACCGGCGCCGAGTTCGCCTCGGCCTACAACGGCCTGGGATCGGACGTCACGCTGATCTCTTCACGCGAGCAGGTGCTCCCCGGTTCGGACAAGGATGCCGCCCAGGTGCTGGAGAACGTCTTCGAGCGCCGCGGGCTGCGCGTGCTATCCCGTTCCCGTGCGGACGCGGTGGAGAATACCGGCGATGGCGTCCGGGTCACCCTCTCAGACGGCCGCAAGATCCGTGGCTCGCACTGCCTCCTGGCTGTGGGGTCGATCCCGAACACCGCGGACCTGGGCCTCGAGGGGGCGGGCGTGGCGCTCACGGACAGCGGCCACATCCGGGTGGACACCGTCTCCCGCACCACGGCCCCCGGCATCTACGCGGCCGGTGACTGCACCGGTGTGATGCCGCTTGCGTCCGTGGCCGCCATGCAGGGACGCATTGCGATCGCGCACATCCTGGGCGACACGGTGCACCCGCTGCGCACGGACGAGGTGGCCTCCAACATCTTCACCTCGCCCGAGATCGCCTCGGTGGGCATCACCCAGCAGGATGTTGAGGACGATCCCGCCATGTTCGTGGGGATGTCCATGAACCTGGCCACCAATCCCCGCGCCAAGATGATGGCGGTGGATGACGGCTTCGTGAAGATCTTTGCCCGCCGCGGCAGCGGCACCGTGATGGGTGGCGTGGTGGTGGGCCCGCGCGCCTCCGAGCTGATCTTCCCGATCGCCCTCGCCGTCACGCACCGCCTGGGCGTTGACGACCTCTCGGACACCTTCGCGGTCTACCCGTCCCTGTCCGGCACGATCGCCGAGGCCGCCCGCCGCCTGCACGTGCACCGCTGACGCAGCGGCCCCGGTCCTTCCCCGACGGGGCTGACCGCCCGGGCTTCCCGTGACGCCTCGGCCGGGGCGAGTACCGCGTGCTCGGCTACGACGACGCCGCGGTGACCTTCTCCTGAAGGTCACCGCGGCGTCGTCGTAGCGAGGGAAAGCGGCCCTACGGCGTGGGGGTGCCCACGGCGTACATGTCCACGTGGCGGGTCTCCGGGGAGAACCACAGGGCCACGAGCGTGATGGCCGCCGCGAAGGACAGGTACAGGCCCACCGAGCCCACCCCGTACGAGGAGTTGAGCATCACCGCGATGTACGGGGTGATGGCCGCGCCCAGGATGGAGGCCACGTTGTACGCGATGCCAGAACCGGTGTAGCGCACGTTGGTGGGGAACAGCTCCGGCAGGATCGCGGACATCGAGCCGAAGGTCAGGCCCATCAGCGTCATGCCGAGTGTGAGGAAGAACAGGATGCGCGGCAGGGACGCGTCCGTGCCCGTGCCCACGTGCGCCGGGTCCATGATCAGCCCGAAGCTCAGGCCGAAGAGCAGGATGGCGGAGGTGATCACCAGCTGGGAGGAACGGCGTCCGAAGCGGTCCGCGAGCCAGCCGGAGACCGGGACCATGGCCGCGAAGAGAAGCACCGCGAGCAGCTGCAGGATCAGGAACGTGCGGTACTGCACGCCCAGCCCCCCGGCGGCGGGCTTGCCGATGCCGTAGGAGAGGATCCACGCGGTCATCAGGTAGAAGAGCACGTAGGTGGCCAGCATGATGAACGTGCCCTGGACGATCTGCACCCACGAGGTCTTGAAGACGTCGATGACCGGGGCCTTCACCTTCTCACCCTGCTGCTCCGCCCGCTGGAACACGGGGGTCTCCTCGAGCTTGACGCGCACCCACAGACCCAGAAGGACCATGACCACGGAGGCCAGGAACGGGATGCGCCAGCCCCACACCAGGAACGGGTGGTTCGCGCCGAGCTCGTGACCGGCGGTGCCGAACTGCATGGCCACGGTCAGCAGCAGGAAGAAGCCGTTGGCCAGGATGAACCCGAACGGGGCCCCGAGCTGCGGCCACATGGCGGCCCGCGCGCGCTTGCCCTCCTCCGCGTACTCGGTGGCCAGCAGGGATGCGCCGGACCACTCGCCACCCAGGCCCAGACCCTGGCAGAAGCGCAGGACCGTGAGGATCAGAGGCGCCCAGATGCCGATCTGGTAGAAGGTGGGCAGCATGCCGATCAGGAACGTGGCCACACCCATGGTCAGCAGCGCGCCGATCAGGGTGGCCTTGCGTCCGATGCGATCACCGTAGTGCCCGAAGATCACAGAACCGATGGGGCGGCCGAAGAACGCGGCGGCGAACGTGGCCATGGAGGCCAGTAGCTTGGCGGTGTCGTTCTCGCCCGTGAAGAACAGGGCGGGGAAGACGGCCACGGCGGCGGTGGCGTAGACGTAGAAGTCGTAGAACTCGATCGTGGTCCCCACGAGGGAGGCCAGGATCACGCGGCTGCGCGGAACGGCGGGGCGTTGCGCTGCAGAACCGGGGTCCACGGTGGACACGGGCGAAGACATGGTGAACCTCACAGGACAGGTGGTCTGAATGTCTTTAAAATAGAGCGCCGGATACCACATCGTGAACTGGGGAGTTCACATTCTGAGACGCCGTCTTGACCGCGGCGGCGTCGTCGCGCTGCCCCTGTCCGCTCAGCCCGTGATGGAGGCGAGCACGGTCCCGGCGGAGACGGTGTCCCCCTGCGAGACGTCCAGGTCCTTGACGACCCCGGACTTGTGCGCCGTGAGGGGCTGCTCCATCTTCATGGCCTCGAGCACCACGATCAGATCGCCCTCGGAGACCTCATCCCCGTTGGACACGGCGATCTTCACGATGGTGCCCTGCATGGGTGAGGTCAGTGAGTCCCCGGATGCACCGCGGGCCGCGGCCGAACCACGCGTGGCCCGCTGCTTGCGCTGCTTGCTCTGCGCGGTGGGGGCGGCCGAGCGGGGGCCCGCGAGCTGCTGCGGGACGGTCACCTCCAGGCGCTTGCCGCCCACCTCCACCACGATGCTCTGCCGCTCCGGCTCCTCCTCCGAGGGCTCGGGGGCGGCGCTGAAGGGTTCGATCTGGTTGTCGAACTCGGTCTCGATCCAGCGGGTGTGCACGGTGAACGGGGTGTCTTCAGGGGTGGCGAAGGCCGGATCGGAGACGACGGTGCGGTGGAACGGGACCACCGTGGGCATGCCCTCGATGCTCAGCTCCTGCAGGGCACGGCGGGAGCGCTCCAGGGCCTGGGTGCGGTTCGCGCCCGTGACGATGAGCTTGGCGAGCATGGAGTCGAAGCTGCCGCCCACCGTCTCTCCGGCCTCCACACCAGAGTCCACGCGCACCCCGGGCCCGGAGGGCATGGTGAACGTGGTGAGCGTGCCGGGGGAGGGCATGAAGTTGCGCCCGGCGTCCTCGCCGTTGATGCGGAACTCGAAGCTGTGGCCGCGGATCTCGGGGTCCTCGTAGCCGAGCGCCTCGCCGCGGGCGATGCGGAACTGCTCGCGCACCAAGTCCAGTCCGGAGACCTCCTCCGAGACGGGGTGCTCCACCTGCAGGCGCGTGTTGACCTCCAGGAAGGAGATGGTGCCGTCCTGGCCCACGAGGAACTCGCACGTGCCCGCGCCCTGGTACCCGGCCTCGCGCAGGATGGCCTTGGAGGACTCGTAGAGACGCTGGTTCTGCTCGTCCGTGAGGAACGGTGCCGGAGCCTCTTCCACGAGCTTCTGATTGCGGCGCTGCAGCGAGCAGTCGCGGGTTGAGACGACGACGACGTTGCCGAACTGGTCCGCGAGGCACTGGGTCTCCACGTGGCGGGGTGCGTCCAGGAAACGTTCGACGAAGCACTCACCGCGGCCGAACGCCGCGGTCGCTTCGCGCACGGCGGACTCGTACAGCTCCGGGATGGCCTCGCGTTCGCGCACGACCTTGATGCCGCGTCCGCCGCCGCCGAAGGCCGCCTTGATGGCGATGGGCAGGCCGTGCTCGTCCGCGAAGTCCAGGACCTCCTGGGCGCTCGTCACGGGGTCCGCGGTGCCGGGCACCTGCGGGGCGTTGACCTTCTCCGCGATGTGGCGGGCGGCCACCTTGTCCCCCAGCTGGCGGATGGCCGCCGGGGGAGGGCCGATCCACGTGAGACCGGCGTTGAGCACGGCCGCCGCGAAGTCCGCGTTCTCGGAGAGGAACCCGTAGCCGGGATGGACGGCGTCCGCGCCGGAGCGGGCGGCGGCGTCGAGGATCTTGTCGATCTGCAGGTAGGAGTCCGCGGCGGTGGTGCCACCGAGGGCGTAGGCCTCGTCCGCCATGCGCACATGCAGGGCGTCCCGGTCCGGGTCCGCGTACACGGCCACCGAGGCGATGCCCTCGTCACGCGCGGCGCGGATGACACGGACCGCGATCTCCCCACGGTTGGCCACCAGGACCTTGGTGAGCGGACGGGGTGCGGTGGCGGCCTCTTCGTGCTGCCGCGAGGTGGTGGTCACGTGATAACTCCTTGTCGACATCTCTCCGAAAGATTAGTGCCCCGCCGGGGGGAACGCCTAAGTGTCGGCGCCGAGAACCGCGTGAACTGTAGAAGTTCTACAAATCATTGCGCGCTGTGCTGTGCGCCCTCCGGCTGGGCGTCCCACCACGTGGTGACGCACACGCCCGCGTCGCGCAGCAGTGCCCGCAGCGTGGACAGGCTCAGTCCGACCACCGCGTTCGGGTCCCCCTCCACGCGTTCCACGAACACGGATCCGCGCCCGTCCAGCGTGAAGGAGCCGGCCACCTGCAGTGGTTCTCCGGTGCCCACGTAGTCCCGGATCTCCTCGGGGGACATCTGCGCGAAGTGAACGTTCGCCGAGCTCAGGGCCCCGTGTCCGGCCGGGTGGGCCGCGTCGTCGTGGGCGTCCACCAGCCAGTGGCCGGTGTGCAGCGTGCCCGCCCGCCCGCTCATGGCGGTGATGCGCTTGAGCGCGACGTCCGGTTCGTACGGCTTCCCGTACGACTCCCCGTCCAGCTCGAACACGGAGTCGCAGCCGAGCACCAGGCGGCCCTGCGCCTGCGGCAGCTGGGCGACGGCCTCCGCCTTGGCGCGGGCCAGGCGCAGCGCGGTCTCCGCCGGCGTGAACGGCCCCTCGGCGCGAACCAGGGCGTCCTCGTCCACGTGGGAGACGACTGCGTCGAACGGGATGGCGGCCCTGCGCAACAGGCCCGCGCGGGCCGGGGACTGGGAGGCGAGGATCAGGGAAGGTTCCACGCTGCAACTGTACGGCGGCAGGATCGGTTGCGCCCGCGCATGTTCCATCCACTCCGGTCAGCGCTATCCGTTGCCCGCTCGCATCGGTTCGGTCCGTCCCTGATTGCGCCGCGCGGTCTTCGTCCGAGTGCAGGACACCCAGCTGCACCAGGCTGCGGATGCTGCGACGTGTGAACTCCTCCGCCCGGGGGTCCTCGCCGTGCTCCTCCCTCAGTGCAGCGGCCAGTTCGTGGACGGAGCGGGGGCAGCTGGTCCGGCAGGGTGCGGATCAGGGTTCCGTGTCTGTGGACTGCAAGCACGGAGGACTCCTGATTCTCAGTCCGGGAGGGCGCGTCCTCGACCGAGGGGCCGGGGAGCGGGCGGGGCGGCAGCGGTGCGGTGGCGGGGCCCGTGAGGAGGGCGGCAACGTCGTCGACCTACCGGTAGCGTGCGGCCCGCACCCCGCGCACCCGGCGACCGTCCGCACGAGGGTGCTCAGCGGTGCGGGCACCGAGGGCAGCGCGGAGATGCTGGGCGCGAGGCTCGACAGCGCGACCACCAGGGGCAGGGTTTCGCTGAGTCCGGCGGGGGGCAGGATCTGCGGCATCCGTCGTCTGCCGCTCCAACAGGACGAACGAGCCCAGCCGCACCTGCCTGGTGACCGGCCGCAGGCCGAGGTCCCCGGGGGCGACCTGCCGTTGGGAGCCGCCCTTGCGCGTGACGACCGACAGCGGCTTCGGACAGGGGCGCGCAGGTCACTCGGGTCCACGCACACCGTGTCGTTGGCCACGTACTCCAGAGCGCGCCCGAGGGTCGCGGCGACGGTGGTCTTTCCCGTGCCTGCGCTCGGCCCGGAAGGGTCCGAGGGCCCCGGCCAGCGTCACGTCCATGCCCGTGCCCATGACGCTCAGTCGCACGGCCTGTGACGCGTCGCACATGGATGCATCGGTCGCCTTTCCACGGAGCCGCTCAGCCGGATCGCGGCCGGTCGGGGGTGGGATCTGCCCGCGCGAGTCGGTCCGCGACGAGTCCCGCATGCGCCTCTGACTTGGGGACGAATCCACGCAGACGCATGCATCTTGCTACGATGACGCGAGAAATTCCGGGGCAGGAGGTGATCGCTGGTGCACGTACGCGGTGGAACGCATCAGGCGTCTCCCCAGGCATCAGTGTCGCCCGAGACGGAGGCGCGTTCGGCTCCCGAGGCGCTTGCCCGGGCGGCATCCGGGGCGTCTTCTCAGCTGGCACCCGGTGCCGCGCACACGCTGGTCCCGGGAACGGCGCGCCAGGAGCCTGCCGGGGCAGGGCCGCCCGCGGGCGACGTCGCCCCCGCCCACCGTCCCGGGCTGGTGCGCGACATCGCAGAACCGGCACCCGTACACGGTCCGCTCGGCACCCCGTGGTGGGTGCCCTACCGGGCCGCGGCGCTGCTGTGCGACCTGTTCGCGGTGGGCGCGGCGATGGGCGTGGCCACCGGGCTGCGCTTCGGGCGCGCGGACACCGCCACGGTGGTGGGTGCGCCGTGGCTGAGCTGCCCCGCGATCTCCGCGTTCATTGGGCTCGCGTGGATCGCGGCGCTCGCCGTGCGCAGAGCGTACTCGCGCCACCACCTGGGCTTCGGCGACGTCGAGTACCGGGTGGTGGCGAATGCCACATTCGTGCTGTTGGGCGGGCTGTCCCTGGCCGCCGTGGTCTTCCAGCTGGATGTGGCCCGCGGCTTCCTGGCGCTCGCGCTGCCGCTGGGGTTCGGGCTGCTCATCCTGGGGCGCTGGCTGCTGCGGCAGGTGCTCGTGCGCCGGAGGGCCGCCGGAACCATGATGGAGCACGCGCTGCTGATCGGCTCCACACCGACAGTCACGTGGACGGCCGGGCACATCGCCCGGATCCCCGCGGCGGGCTACCGGGTGGCCGCCGTGCTCTGCGCGGAGCCGGACGCTCCCGATCAGATCCAGCTGATGGACGGCACGGTGCTGCGCAACCTGGGCTCGTGGGAAGGCACCCAGGAGGTGCTCGACGAGACCGGGTTGCGCACCGTGATCGTGGCCGACGACGCCGACACCGACCGCCAGTTCCTGCGCTCCCTCTCCTTGCAGCTCGAGGGCTCGGACGTGCGCCTCGTGCTGACCAGCCGCCTGACCGACGTGGTGGGTCCCCGCATCCACTGGCGCCCCGTGGCGGACCTGCCGCTGACAACCGTGGACGCCCCTCGGCTCACGGGTGCCAAGTACGTGCTCAAACGCGGCTTCGACCTGGTGGTCGCGGTGCTCGGGGGGCTGCTCTGCTCCCCTCTGCTCGTGCTCGCGGCGCTCGCGGTCAAGCTGCAGGACGGCGGGCCCGTGCTCTACCGGCAGCAGCGCGTGGGGATCGACGGCGCGGCGTTCACGATGTACAAGTTCCGCTCCATGCGCGTGGGCGCGGAGGTCGAGGTCACGGGGCTGCGTGCGGACAACCAGGGCCACGGGTCTCTCCTCACGCTGCACAACGACCCGCGCGTGACGCCCGTGGGCCGTGTGCTGCGCAGCTGGTCCGTGGACGAGCTGCCCCAGCTGCTCAACGTGCTGCGCGGGGACATGGCCGTGGTGGGTCCGCGCCCCCAGCTCGCGAGCGGGGTGGCGCAGCTGCCGGAGAACCACCAGCCCCGGCTGACTGTGAAGCCGGGGATCACCGGGCCGTGGCAGGTGAGTGAACGCTCCTCCTTCTCCGCGGACGAGAGCGTGTGCCCAGACCTGGCCTACGTGGAGAACTGGTCCCTTGTGGGGGACGCCATCATCGTGCTGAAGACCGTCAGGGCCGTGCTCACCCGTGACGCGGCGTACTGAGCCGTGAGACCACCGAACCAGGCGGCCGCCTCGTCGGGCCGCGCCGTGGCGCATCTTCTTCCCCGGCTTCACGGGGGCGGTCTTCGGGCTACTCACGGTGCCAGCAGCGGGAGGATGGTGGCGACGCCGCGCTCCAGGCGCTGCACCGTGGCCCGTGCGGCGTGGATGCCGCGCAGGTGGGGGTCTCGGACGCCCTCGTCCGGCACGGCGGGGGAGCGGGCCACGGTGCCGTGGCAGACGAAGAGCAGGTGGGGCATGGCTGAGAGTGCAGGGCGCAGGATGTGGGGGAGCCCTCCGGGATCTCCGCCCCGCATCGACCCAGGCACCCCGGCCCATGAAAACCCGCATCGTTGTGATGCTTCTCGTGGCCGGGGGCGACATCCCTTCTGGACCTGCTGGCCGTGGCCTCTCGCCTGCTGCTCACACAGTTGCTCACGTCGGGGGCCGAGGTTCCAGGGGCCGTGCAGCGCATCGTGGTTCCTCTGGCCCGTACGGAGGACCGTCAGCCGCGCCACGAGCCGGGGACCCACGAGAACGTCAACGTCTGTGCTGTGCCCGCATGGGTGGAGCAGCCGGGGGTCCGTGGCGTAGCCCTTGACCCGCAGGGCGTCCGCGTGCGTGTTACGCGCAAGGAACTGAACCTCGGCGTGTGCCAGCTCCACGCGTGCCGAGAAAGGGATCTCCGAACGCCGGATGGTCCCAGGTCACCGCCATGTGTGTCCTAGACGGAGCACAGTTCGCTGCGCGTGAGGAAGCGCTTGCCCGTGGGGGTCTCCAGGGAAAATCCGGAGCCCCGGCCCGGGACCGCGTCAATCACCAGACGGGTGCGGCGCCACGCCTCGAACTGCTCGGCGGAGATCCAGAACTCCACCGGGCCCAGCGCGGATCCGTCCTGTGCCGTGAGATCGGCAACGCCGAGCAGGACGTCCGAATCCCCGGTGCGGAACTCGCCCGCCGGGAAGCACATGGGAGCGGACCCGTCGCAACACCCACCGGACTGGTGGAACATGAGCGCCCCGTGGCTCTCCCACAGCTGTCGGATCAGCTCCACGGCGGCCGGGGTGAACCCCACCCGCGACTCCGTCTCCCCGGCCACGGTGGCGGTGGCGGTGAGGGCCACGTCGATCCCGGGCGGGAACTCGACCGCGGACTCCTGCTCGCCATGGGGCCCGTTTTCGGGTCCGGCGGGAACCGACGCGGTGGTCTGTGCTCCGATGCTCATGTGCGGCCTCTGTTCGTGGTCGGGGACGCCCCATGGGGCGCATCGCGTGTGCCCCCAGCATGGTCGTGGAGGTGCGGCCGGGGGAAGAGATGGCTGGCAATTGTTCCGCCTGCGGCGGACGGGCTCGCCGCTACGTGGCGCTGGTCGGCAATCTCCTCGTCGCCTCGGGCCTCATGCTGGCGTTGCTGACCTTCTCGCCCTGACCCGGACCGTCCAGGGACGCCGGGACGACGACCCGGGGCGGGCACTGTGTGGACACCGCCCCGGGTCTAACCGCTGTCTCAGTGGGGTTTAGAAGAAGCCCTGCGGCGACTCGGTGTAGCTCACGAGCATGTTCTTCGTCTGCTGGTAGTGGTCCAGCATCATCAGGTGGTTCTCGCGGCCGATGCCGGATGACTTGTACCCGCCGAATGCCGAGTGCGCCGGGTAGCTGTGGTACTGGTTCACCCACACGCGGCCGGACTGGATGGCCCTGCCTGCGCGGTAGGCGGTGTTGCCGCTACGAGCCCACACACCGGCGCCCAGACCGTAGAGGGTGTCGTTGGCGATCGAGATGGCGTCGTCGTACGAGCCGAACTTCGCCACCGAGAGCACCGGCCCGAAGATCTCCTCCTGGAAGATGCGCATGTTGTTGGTGCCCTCGAACACGGTGGGCTGCACGTAGTAGCCGCCGGCGAGGTCGCCCTCGAGCTCCGCGCGCTCGCCGCCGATGAGCACCTTCGCCCCCTCCTTCTTGCCGATGTCGAGGTAGGACAGGATCTTCTCCAGCTGGTCGGTGGAGGCCTGCGCGCCGATCATGGTGTCGGTGTCCAGGGGGTTGCCCGCCACGATCTTGGACACGCGGTCGATGCCGTCCGCGAGGAACTGGTCGTAGATGGACTCCTGAATCAGGGCGCGGGACGGGCACGTGCAGACCTCGCCGGAGTTCAGAGCGAAGAACGCGAAGCCTTCCAGCGCCTTGTCGTAGAAGCCATCCTTCTGCTGGGCGACGTCCTCGAAGAAGATGTTGGGCGACTTGCCGCCGAGTTCCAGGGTGACCGGGATGATGTTCTCGGACGCGTACTGCATGATGAGTCGGCCCGTGGTGGTCTCACCGGTGAACGCGATCTTGTGGATGCGCTTGTTGGACGCGAGCGGCTTGCCGCACTCGACGCCGAAGCCGTTGACGATGTTGACCACGCCGTCCGGGACGAGGTCCTGGATCAGCTCCATCAGCACGAGGATCGAGGCGGGAGTCTGCTCGGCGGGCTTGAGCACCACGCAGTTGCCGGCGGCCAGCGCCGGGGCGAGCTTCCACACGGCCATGAGGATGGGGAAGTTCCAGGGGATGATCTGGCCGACGACACCGAGGGGCTCATGGAAGTGGTACGCCACGGTGTCCTCGTCCAGCTGCGAGAGATGGCCCTCCTGCGCGCGGATCGCACCGGCGAAGTACCGGAAGTGGTCGATGGCCAGGGGGATGTCCGCGTTGAGGGTCTCGCGGACCGGCTTGCCGTTGTCCCAGGTCTCGGCGACGGCGATCAGCTCGAGGTTCTCCTCCATGCGGTCCGCGATCTTGTTGAGCATGATCGCGCGCTGCGTGGGCGTGGAGGCGTTCCACGACGGTGCGGCGGCCCAGGCCGCGTCCAGCGCGGCCTCGATGTCCTCCGCGGTTCCGCGCCCGACCTCTGTGAACGCCTGGCCCGTGACCGGGGTGACGTCCTCGAAGTACTGACCCTTGACCGGCGCCACCCACTGGCCTCCGATGAAGTGCTCGTAGCGGGGCTTGAAGGTGACGACCGAGCCGTCCTTGCCGGGCTGTGTGTACACGCTCATGAAACCGACCGTCCTGTCTGCGGAAGTGATGTGCACCACATCCTAACGATCATCGGTGCCCGCGTACACGCCCCCCTTTGTGGGACGCGGAAGGGCGGCCCGGGAGAATCCGGACCGCCCTTCCGCGCCGTCGCCGTACCGACAGTCGCGGGTTGGGGAACCTACTCGGTGCGCTGGCCGTCGGACGTACCCGCGGGGGCGTGGGCCGAGGCTCCCGACGAGGAGGCGGTGGCGAGCTCGGGATCCGAGGACGCGGCGTCGTCGTTGCCGAAGTCGCCGTGGCGCGGGGCGTTGTAGAGGTCCATGTCCAGGATGCCCTCGCGCTTGGAGACGATGGCCGCCACGAGCGCCTGGCCGGTCACGTTGAGGGCAGTGCGGCCCATGTCGATGATCGGGTCCACGGCGAGCAGCAGGCCCACACCGTCCAGGGGCAGGCCCAGGGTGGACAGCGTCAGGGTCAGCATCACGGTGGCGCCGGTGGTCCCGGCCGTGGCGGCGGAGCCGAGCACGGAGACCAGGGCGATCAGCACGAAGTGCATGGGCGTGAGGTCAACTCCGTAGAACTGCGCCACGAAGATGGCCGCGACCGCGGGGTAGATCGCCGCGCAGCCGTCCATCTTGGTGGTGGCGCCCAGCGGGATGGCGAAGGACGCGTAGTGCGTGGGCACGCCCAGGTTGCGCTCGCTGACGTGCTGGGTCACGGGCATGGTGCCCAGCGAGGAGCGGGAGACGAAGCCCATCTGCATGGCCGGCCACACGCCGGTGAAGAACTGCTTCACGGACAGGCCGTTGAGCTTCACGAGCACCGGGTAGACGACGAACGCCACGAGCAGCAGGCCCACGTAGATGGTCAGCACGAACTTCACGAGCGAGCCCATGGAGGTCCAGCCGTACTCGAACACGGCGGTGCCGATCAGGCCGAGCGTGCCGAGGGGAGCGAGGCGGATGATCCACCACACGACCTTCTGCATGATCGCGAGGCCGGACTGCATGAAGGTGAGGAACGGGGCGGCGGCCTTGCCGGTCTTCAGCGCGGCGATGCCGACCACCAGGGAGACCACCAGGATCTGCAGGATGTTGAAGTTCACGGAGGTCTTCACGGTCTCCGGGTCCAGGACCTTGGAGGTGGTCTCCAGGCCCAGGACGTTCACGGGGATCAGGCCCTTGAGGAACGCGAGCCAGGAGCCCTCGGTGCCGGAGTACGCCCCGGGCTGCGCCTGGCCCGTGCCCACGCCGGGCTGGGCGACGACGCCGAGCACAATGCCGATCACCACGGCGATCAGGGACGTGATGGCGAACCACATGAGGGTCTTCCACGCGAGGCGGGCCGCGTTGGAGACGTCGCGCAGGTTGGCGATCGAGGAGATGACGGCGGTCACGACCAGCGGCACCACGGCGGCCTTGAGGATCGTGACGTAGCTGGAGCCGATGGTGTCCAGGGTGGTCATGAGCCAGTTGGGGCTCTCCTCGGCGTCCCCGCCCATGGCTGCCGCCACGGACCCGAGGAGGACACCCAGCACGAGGGCGATGAGGATCTGCCACCCGAAGGACGTCATCCAGCGCGGGAGACGGCGGGTACTTTCTGCGGAATTCATACCGAAAACAATAGGGCGAGGAATCATAAACTGCACGCGGCCCGTGACGAAATATTACGCAGAGACCCGGGAATAAACCCCGTGTTCCCGGGGGAATCCCCGGGAACACGGGGCCTCACAGGGCGAGGGCGTAGGTGAGTGTGTCCAAACCCACGGAGCCCAGCCGCAGGGCGCGGCTGTGGAAGCGCTTGAGGTCGAAGTCCTCGCCCTCGCGTGCCATGGCCTGCTCCCGGGCGTCCAGCCACATCTGCAGCCCGATCCTGTAGGACGGCGCCTGCCCGGGCCAGCCCATGTAGCGCAGCCACTCGAAGCGCAGCGTGCCCTCGGCCATGGCGACGTTGTGACGGAGGAACTTCCAGCCGTCCTCGGGGGTCCAGGTCTCGCCCGCGCGCGCCCCGCCGAGCAGGTCTCCGAGCTCTGCTGGGATCTCGAAGCCGCAGTGGAAGCCCACGTCGAAGATCACCCGCACGGTGCGCAGCCGCTGCGAGTCGAGCATGCCCATGCGGTCTCCGGGGTCGTTCAGGAAGCCGAGCTCGTCCATGAGCCGCTCCGCGTACAGGGCCCAGCCCTCGCCGTGGCCGGAGACCCAGATGCCCATGCGGCGCCACTCGTTGAGCTCGCCCGCGTTGGCCAGGGCGGTGGCGCACTGCAGATGGTGGCCCGGAATGCCCTCGTGGTAGACGGTGGTGGTCTCCTCCCACGTGTTGTGCTGGGACACGCCCTCCGGCACGGACCACCACATGCGTCCGGGGCGGGAGAAGTCGGCACTCGGCGGGGTGTAGTAGATGATGCCGTCGTGTGTGGGGGCAATGCGGCACTCCAGCGTGCGCATGGGTTCGGTGATCTCGAAGTGCGTTCCGGACATTTCCGCCAGGGCGGTGTCCGAGAGCTGCTGCATCCACGCCTGAAGCTCCTCGGGGGAGTGCAGCTGGCGCGCGGGGTCCTCGTTCAGCGCGGCCATGGCCTGCTGCACGGTGGCCCCGGACAAGATCTGGTCCGCGACGGCGCGCTGCTCGGCGTCCAGCTCCAGCAACTTCTGCACGGCCCAGTCGTAGACCTCACGGGGGTCCCGGCGGGCGCCGAGGAAGGAGGCGAGGTGCAGTCGGTAGTCCTCGAGTCCACACGCGCTGCTCTCCCGGGCGCCAGGGGCGAACTCTTCGCGCAGGGACCGGGCGATCTCCCGGTAGGCCGCGCGGGCGGCGTCGGCGGCACGGGCGAGGTCCTCCCGCACGTGCTCAGGTGCGGAGGGATCGTAGGCGAGCGTGGCGAAGGAGCCCTCGTCGGAGGCGTACTGCTCCGCCTGCGTGGCGGCCTCCACGATCTGCGGCGCGGCCGGTGGCCGGTTCAGTGAGACGGCCTCGCGCAGGCCCTCGCGGTACTGCTCCAGCGCGGCGGGGATGTTGGCCATGCGCCCCGCGAGGTGGCGCCAGTCCTGCTCGGTCTCGCGTGGCATTGCGTCCAGGATCTGGCGGATGCCCTGTACGGGGGACTCGATGTTATTGACCACGGCGACATCCAGGTTGGCCGCGTGGCGGTCCCGTTCCAGCTCGAGCTCGTTGCGCATGGCGTGCAGGGTCACCCGGTCCACGTCGTCCTCGGGGGTCACGTCTTCCAGGCGTGCGAGGGTGGAGCGGACGAGCTCGGCACGGGCCGCACGGCCGGCGGGACCGAAGTCAGGGTACTCGGTCTCGTGCCCCGGGAAGCCCAGGAAGGTGGCGCTGCTGGGATCCAGGGCGAGGGTCTCGTGGAAGTAGGCCTCGGCGAGCCGGTCGGCGGCCGTGGCCGTGCGCTGCGTGGAACCCAGGGGTGCGAGGGGTTCGTGGGACTGGGGTGCGGTGTCGGAGTGAGTCACAGAATGTAACCCTAGTCATACCTCCGACACGGACAAGCACCGTCGCGCTGGCCGGCCCCGCCGGCCAGTGGCGGGGTCACCGTTCGGGCAGGACCAGTCCGAGTTCACGCGTGGCGTCGAGCAGCGCGGGAACGTGCTCCTCGAGCTGGGCCACCGTGCTGCGGAACAGGGGAGCCGCAAGTGTCACCGCGCCCAGCAGCCGCCCGGACGGGGTCAGGACGGGGGCCGCGATCGCCACCATCCCGAGGTCGTTCTCCTCGCTCTGGGACGTCCAGCCGCGCTCGCGGGCGGTGGCGACCTGTCGGGCGAGCTCCTCCCGGTCCGTGAGCGAGTGCGCGGTGCGCGGCTCGAGCTCGATGTCCCGCAGCAGTTGCTGGCGAGCGGCGGGCTCGGAGAACGCGAGCAGGATCTTTCCCGACGCCGTGGTGTGCAGTGCCGCGCGGTCGCCCGGATCCGTGGTGGTCCGGAACTGGGGTCCATCCTCCTTGAGCACGCTCAGGGCCCTGTCCCCGTCCAGCACATGGAGTACGGAGCTTTCCCGGGTGCGTTCGGTGAGACGCTGCAGCACGGGGGCGGCGGAGCCCTCGAAGCCCTGGTTGGAGGCCACGGCGTGGGCCAGCTGGAACACGCGCAGTCCCAGGTGGTAGCGCTTGTCCTGCGCGTCGTAGCGGGCGTACCCCGTGCCCACGAGCGTGTTCAGCAGCCGGTAGCACGTGCTGAAGGGGTGGGACGTCTTGCGCGCCATCTGGGCCGCAGTAACGCCGTCCGGGTGCTCTCCGAGCAGGGCGAGGGCGTCGAGGGCCTTGACCACGGTGCCGGCCTGGTGGCCGGTTCCGCCCCTGCCCCTGGTGGTTGTGGGTCCGCCCGACGTCGCCGCGTTCCTGGGCGGGGTGCTCGAGTACCACGACTTCTTCGGCTACGCGACGGCTGCCTCCGTGGTCTTCAGCCAAATCTTCTTCCTGGCCTGCGATGCCACGATCGCGCTGATCCCAGTCCTTCGCGATCTTCGGCGTGGGCGACCTTTTCCGTCCCCCGGGCGCATTCGTCTTCGGACACCTGGGCGAGAAGATCGGGCGCAAGAACATCTGGTCATCACGCTCGTGCTGATGGGCGCGGCCATCTTCCTGATCGGCATGCTCCCGGACTTCCACAGCCTGGCCACTGGGCGCCCGCGCTGTTCGTGCGGCTGCGCGTGATTCCGGGTCTCTCCGCCGGGGGTGAGACAGCCGGAGCGTCGTCGTTGGCCATGGAGGAGTCCCCGGTGGGGCACCGTGCGTTCTTCCCGAGCTTCGCGAGGAGCGGCATCTCCGACGGCCTCGTGATTTTCCGGACCCACTTCGCGCCGTTCGCGCAGGTCGCCCTGATGTCCTTCCAGACAGTCACCAACACTTTCATGCAGGCGTTCGGCCTGGCATGCGCCACGCAGGTCGTGGGGATCCCCACCGCGGCCATGCCGTGGGTCAGCAGCGTGGGCAACGTGTGCGCGATCGCCACGCAGCCGCTGTTCGCCAGGTTTTCCGACAGGTTCGATCGCAAACCCGTGTTCCTTGCGGGTGTCACCGGCTCCGCCGTGCTGATCTTCGGGTCCTTCACCGTGCTTTCTCCAGGCAACATCCCCGTGGTGTTCCTGGCAAGCACGCTGATCACGGCGGGCAACTACGTGCTGTCCAACTCCGTGTACCCCGGCTAATTTCCAGAGCTTTTTAGCGTGCGCGTGCGGTATTCGGGCATGGCGATCGGTGCAGATCGGCATTCTGTGTGCGGGCTTCACGCCCTCCCCTGGCACGGCTCTGGCGGGCGGGGATCCCGCCAACTGGGTCCCTGTGGCATGGATCGTGGCGGGCTCTTCGACCATCGCGATCGTGGGCGCGCTGTGGGCGCGGGAGACCTACCGCACGCCCCTGGACCGGCTGGGCCGCGGCGTCCACCACCCGCAGGCCGGGGAGGCGCTCACCCGGTAGTCCGCGTCCGCTGACTCAAGCGGTGAACCGGTCCTGCAGCTCCTGCAGCAGCTCCAGGACAACGCCTCCACCCACCACGGGCCCGCCCGCGAGCAGGCCGTCCGCGCCGAGCACCACGGCCCATATGGTTGCGGTCTGCTCGAAGACGACGGCGGCGGAGGAATCCGCGTCCACGAGCCCCGCCGCCCGCAGTGGGGCGGGGAGCAGGTCAAGGCTCTCCTCGCGGGAGACCACCGTGTGCAGGGCCACAGGGCCCAGATGGTCGCCGAGGGTTGCCAGTCGCTCGATCACGGGCACGCATTCGCCGCGCGTGGGGTTCACGAAGAACAGGGCACGCGCCTCGATGGCCGCCAGTGCGCGCAGGGTCACGGAGCCACTTTCGCGGTTTCGCAGCACTGTGTGGGGGATTGGGGCGCGCTCGTAGTCCGCTTCGAGATCTGCTTCGTTGTCCGTGCTGTCCGTGCTGTCCGTGCTGTCCGTGCTGTCCGTGCCGACGACGCCGTTGCCCGCCGCCGCGGCCTCCTCCGGCCCCGCACCGTGGCCCGTCGCCGTGAGCGGCGCCGTACGCAGGGAGGTTGTTTCGGCGTCGTCGTACCCGCGTCGAGGCGGCAGCGGAGGCAGCTGTGAGACGTCGGGCGCGGAGCGGTCGCGGCCGTCGCGCTCGGCCCAGAGGCAGAGCAGGAGCAGCAGGACCGGGACGAGCAGGGCGAGTCGGGTCCCCCACGGCAGCGGGACCACCGGGCCGCGGGGCTCGGTCACCGTCACGGCGAGCAGGGCGAGTGCGGCGACCATCGTGAAGGCCGTGTTGCGCACGACCGTGCGTGCGGAGACCGGCGCCCGGGACAGCGCGCCGAAGCAGCCGCACGGGGCGGGATCGGGCCGGCGGGACTCGGGCACCACCGCCGCAGTGAACAGGACAAACAGTGTCAGAGCCGCGGCGCTCGCGAGCCACAGTAGAGCGCCAGCGGTGAGCACCAGTGCGAGGGCCACGAAGATCTCCACCCACGGCAGCACTTCACGGAGCCATCGGCCACGCAGGAACCGGGGGAGGGGAAGTCCCGCCACGAGCTGCAGGCTCGCACCGGGGGACACGAGTTTGGCTGTCCCGCTCACGAGCAGGACTGCGGCGAGGGAGACGAGGAGGGAGAGGGGGAGGGCGGTCACGCGCCCATTGTCCCAGGCAGGTGTCCCGGGCGGGTCCGGCACCGCCACCAACGCTGTGTGTTCCATGACATGTCATGCAGCGTGGCGCGCAGCAGAAACGGAGTCCCCGAGAAGGTGCCCCTCGACGCGTCCGATCCGTCGGGGGTTCGGGCGCCGGACCCTCGCCAAGGACGCGGTGTGGGCGGTGCCAACGATAGCCCTGGCGGTGGCGGCGCCCGCCGACGCCGCCTCGCGGGCGTCTGTGGCGGCTACGAGCGCAGCCTCGAACAGGGGTCAGGAACGGTCAACTACCAGATGCTGGTGGTCTCGCTCGGCATCCGGGCATCCAGTCCCAGTTCCCCGAGATCCTGGACAGCGTGCTGAGCGCGATGGAGGTTGCCCGTTGTGGAGACAACAACGGCAACGACTCCTCCACCATCTCTGTGGACAAGTCGAGTGCGTACCAGCTTCCTGCGGGCCAGAACCCGGTCGCCGTGGTTGTTCCTGCCCACGCGTGAACGGCTTCCACGGTCACCGCTCCGGCTGTGCCCTCCGCCACGCACCCCGGCCGGGGCGCAGCCGCAGACCCAGCCGCAGCCGGCGGGACTGCGCCTTGGGGGTTTTGCGGGGCGTGGCCCCGCCGCTCTTCTCCTCCGCGGCCGGCTGGGCGCTGAACAGTGCCACGAGCACTGCGAGCTCCTCTGGCGTGGGGTTGCCGCGGGTGACCGTGAACAGGGGGTCCTGCTGACCTGTGGCCTCGGGCAGCGAGGCCACAGCGGCGGTGCGGGGATCGATGCCCGGGAGCGCCGGTGCGCTGGAGACGCTCACAGCGGGATGTTCCCGTGCTTCTTGGCCGGCTGGGACGCGCGCTTGTCCGCGAGACCGCGCAGCGCCTTGATGATCTGCTCGCGGGTCTCCGAGGGGCAGATGACCGCGTCCACGTAGCCGAGCTCAGCGGCCTGGTAGGGGTTGAGGAGGTCCTCCTCGAACTTCTGGGCCAGCTCGGCGCGCAGGGCGGCGTCGTCCTCGCCGTTCTCCTTCGCGGCCTTCAGATCGCGGCGGTAGAGGATCTCCACCGCGCCCTGCGAGCCCATCACGCCGATCTGCGCGGTGGGCCACGCCAGGTTGATGTCCGCACCGAGCTTCTTGGAGCCCATCACGATGTACGCCCCGCCGTAGGCCTTGCGGGTGATCACGGTGACCAGCGGCACCGTGGCCTCGGCGTACGCGTAGAGCAGCTTGGCGCCGCGACGGATGATGCCGTTGAACTCCTGGTCCGTGCCGGGCAAGAACCCGGGGACGTCCACGAACGTGAGAATGGGGATGTTGAACGCGTCGCAGTGGCGCACGAAGCGGGCGGCCTTCTCGGACGCAGCGATGTCCAGGGTCCCGGCGAACTGCATGGGCTGGTTCGCCACGATCCCCACGGTGTGGCCTTCCACCCGGGCGTAGCCGACCATCACGTTGGGCGCGTAGAGCTCCTGGACCTGCATGAAGTGGCCGTCGTCCACGACCGTCTCGATCACGGTGCGCATGTCGTAGGGCTGGTTCGCGGAGTCCGGGATGAGCTCGTCCAGGGCGAGGTCCTCGTCCGTGGTCTCCTCCACCTGGTCGTGCTCCAGCACGGGGCTGTCCTGCAGGTTGTTGCCGGGCAGGAACTCGAGCAGCTCGTGCACGAAGTCGAAGGCGTCCTGCTCGTCTGAGGCCAGGTACGCCGCCGTGCCCGTGCGCTCGTTGTGCGAGCGGGCGCCGCCCAGGGTCTCCATGTCCACGGTCTCGCCCGTGACGGTCTTGATGACGTCCGGGCCGGTGATGAACATGTGGGAGGTCTTGTCCACCATCACCACGAAATCGGTCAGGGCGGGGGAGTAGGCGGCACCGCCGGCGCACGGGCCCATGATGAGCGAGATCTGCGGGACCACGCCGGAGGATCGCACGTTCATGCGGAAGATGTCCGCGAACATCGCCAGGGAGGCCACACCCTCCTGGATGCGCGCGCCGCCGCCGTCGTTGATCCCGATCACGGGGCAGCCGTTGCGCAGCGCGAACTTCTGGACCTTGACGATCTTCTCTCCGTTGACCTGGGAGAGGGAGCCGCCGAACACGCCGAAGTCCTGCGAGTAGACCGCCACGAGGCGCCCGTCCACGGTGCCGTAGCCGCTGACCACACCGTCCCCGAGCAGCTTCTTCTTCTCCATGCCGAACATCGTGCTGTGGTGCACGGCCAGCGCGTCGAACTCCACGAAGGACTCGGGGTCCAGCAACATCTCGATGCGCTCGCGCGCGGTGTTCTTCCCGCGCGAGTGCTGCTTCTCCACCGCGCTCTGTCCTGCAGGCACGGCGGCCTCCTCGCGGCGCTGCCGGAAATCGGCGATCTTGCCTGCGGTGGTGGACAGGTCGTGGCTCATGGGACCTCGCGTTGTCGAGACGGATGACGGGGCGGGCAGCCGCGCGGGTGCCCAGGATCGGGTTCCAGTGTAGTTGCAGCACTCCCGGGCATGTTTGTAGAGGTCCCACAATCTGTGCGGCTTTTCTTGCCCGTGGGCACGCTGTTCCCGTCCGGGCCTCCGGTGGATTCCTCCGGACGACGACGCCGCAGCGCCGGCCTCCGCGCACCACTCCACCCCTGCGCGTCTCAGGAGCCCTGCGGCGCCCCGCCCACGGAGCCGATGGTCACGTTCCACGGCTGGATCTCGTGCTCGGTGACGGCGCCGTGCACCACCAGGGGGTCCTTCGCCAGGATCTCCTCGACCTCCCGCTGGGAATCCGCCGAGAAGATGATCAGGGCCGCGTCGTCCCCCAACGGCCCCGAGGCGAGATTGCGTCCCTGCTCGTTCAGCTCACGGAGGTAGGCGCGGTGCGCGGGGCGGTGCTCGGCGAGGACCTCCTGTGGGCCGCCGTAGATGTAGGTGAGGGCAAAGATGCTCATGGGGTTCCTCTCGTGGACTCTCGTGGTGCGCCCTAGCATAGGTGGGTCCCTCGTGCGCGGAGCGGGGACGCGAACCGGGAGCCGAACCGGGGCTCGGGCCGGGACCGGTTCGGTTCGCCCGCGGTGCCGGGCGAACTCGCAGGTGGTGGCCGCTGTGGAGGTCGGGGACCCCACCTAAAATGTCACGGGTGCGGGCATGCCCCCGTGCCCAGGACCGCAGCAGAAGAGCAGAAATAGAGGACCCATGGACGCCACCACCGAACAGCCCGCCGCGGACTACCGTGCCGAGGACGCGGCGCGCGCTCTGCGGGGTGCCGGGTGGGGCGAGGTCGAGGTGCTGGACACGGTGGCCTCCACGAACGCGTGGCTCGCGGAGCGGATCGCGGCGGCGGCCCGGGATCAGACTGGTGGGGGAGCGTCCCACGGGGCCACCCTCGCAGAGTCCTCGCCCCGACGGGCAGCGCCCCGAGATTCCGCGCCCTGCGCGCCAGCACCCGGAGACGCCGCGCCCGCAGGGTCCGTGCCCCGTGCGGTGGTGGCCGGGTTCCAGGCCGGCGGGAGGGGCAGGCTGAACCGCCAGTGGGTGACACCGCCCGGCACCGCGGTGACCTTCTCCGTGGCGTGCGTGCCGGTGGACCACGCCGGACGCGCCTGGAGTCCTGAACTCGTCCCGTGGCTCACCCTGCTCATGGCGCACGCCGTCACCGGTGCGGTGCGGGACCTCACCGGCGCACCTGCCACCATCAAGTGGCCCAACGACGTCCTGGTCCACGACCGCAAGCTCTGCGGCATCCTGGCCACCATGGTCCCAGCCGCGGCAACCGGCGGTGCAGGAGCAAGCAGCGCCCCCACGGTGGTTGTGGGCGCGGGCATAAATGTCGCGCAGACCGAGCTGCCGGTGCCCACCGCCACGTCCCTGCGCCTGGAGACCGTCGCCGGTTCCTCCACTGACGACGTCGCCGTCCCCACCCGCCCCGCCGTGCTCACCGCCGTGCTGGAGCACCTCGCGGACCTGCTGGCGCGCGTGGCCGAGGACCCCGCCCGGGAGCTCGGCCCCCACGGGAGCGTGCGGACGGAGATCGAGGAGCGGCTGGACACCATCGGCCGCCGCGTCGCGGTGCAGCTGCCGGGCACGGACCAGCCCGCCGTGGGCACCGCCGTGGGCCTCGGCGCCGCCGGTCAGCTGGTGGTGCGGGGACAGGACGGTGCCCTGCGGGAGTTCTCCGCCGGCGACGTCGTCCACGTGCGTCCCGCGGCCGGGCAGGGGGCCCGCGCGTGAGCCGCTCCGGCACGCTGGCCCTAGCGCCCGGGGAGGAGACGGTGGTGGCCACCCGCGCGCACCCCCTGAAACTCGTGGGCCCCGCGCTCGCCGCCTGGCTGATCGTGCTGTGCTACTCCGCCCTGAGCCGCGTCCTGGACCTGACCTGGCGGCCCACGGACACCCCCTGGACCACCGTGCACACCTTCGTGGGATGGGTGCTCGCGCTCGCCGCGCTGCTGGCCGCGTGGCGCTTCGTGGTGGCGCCGGTCTGGCGGTGGCTGCGCACGCGCTTCGTGCTGACCACCCGGCGACTCGCGCTCGTGGGCCCGCCCGTGCGCAACGGGGAGGTCGCCCTGCCCCTGGAGGCCCTGCGCTCTGTCCGGGTGACCCGCGGGGCCACGACGCCGGGCGAGGCCCGGGAGGGTCTGGACCGGGGCACGGTGCTCGCGGACTTCGGCCACCTGGGAGGTCTCAAGCTCTCGGGCTGCCCCCAGCCGGCACGCTTCGCGCAGCTCGTGCGCGAGTCCGCGGCGGGCGCGTCCAACTCGTGGGCCTAGAGTGGTGCAGACAACACCGTCGTGCCGGTACCCGCCGGTAGGTACAACACCCAGCAAGGAGGACCGCGTGGCCGATGCCCCCTCTGACGACCCGCAACGGTTCACGACGGGTCCCCAGACAGAGCAGCTGAACCTGAACCTGAACAACCCCGTGCAGTCCAACCTGTACGGCTCGGAGGAGTCCCAGGCGGCGGTGCGCCACCTCGACTCCCTGCTGCTGGGCTCCCAGCGCAACCTGCGCCGTCGTGAGGCCGCGCGCGAGGCCGGCCTGTCCACCGCGTCGGCCCGGAAGATCTGGCGCGCCCTGGGCTTCCCCAACCTCAGCGACGACGACGTCTACTTCACGGGCGAGGACGTCCGCGCCCTGGACGTGGTCTCCAATCTCGTCCAGGAGGAGAAGCTCAGTGAGGAGGCGGCGCTGTCCCTGGCCCGCTCCGTGGCCCAGCTGACGGACCGCATGGTCGTGTGGCAGATCGAGGCCCTCGTGGAGGACATGGTGGCCCACCGGGACATGACGGACGCCGCCGCCCGCCGCGAGCTGCTGCGCCTGCTGCCCGAGCTGCTGGAGCCTCTCGAGCAGCTGCTGGGCTACGCGTGGCGTCGACAGCTCTCGGCGGCCGTGCAGCGCCTCGCGATGCGGGGCGAGCGCGCGGACGGTTCCACCGTGAGCCTCAACGACGCCGATCCCGGCGGCGGCGCGCTGCCCCTGGCCCGCGGCGTCGGCTTCGCGGACCTCGTCTCCTACACCTCCCTGTCCCGGCAGATGAACGAGCGCACGCTCGCGAACCTCGTCCAGCGCTTCGAGAAGCGGTGCGCGGAGGTCATCTCGATCGGCGGCGGGCGCGTGATCAAGACCATCGGGGACGAGGTCATGTTCCTCGCGGAGACCCCGGACGGCGGCGCGCAGATCTCCCTGGCGCTGGCCCGGCTCATCCGGGACGACCCCCTGCTGCCGCAGGCGCGCGTGGCGTTCGTGTGGGGGCGCGTGCTGCCGCGGCTCGGGGACCTCTACGGACCCACGGTGAACCTGGCCTCCCGGCTGGTGGCACTCACGGAACCGGGCGGCGTGATGGTGGACGCCTCCACCGCCAAGGTCCTGGACGGGGACGAGCGCTTCGTCCTCACCTCCCAACCCACTCGCAACGTGCGCGGCTTCGGGGACGTCCGCCCGGTGTCGATCAGTCAGGGCCGCGGGCCCCTCCTCGAGGAAGAGGTCGAATGAGCGAAGCACTCACGATCCGGTCGGGCGGAGTCACGGACCGCGGCCTGCGCCGCGAGACGAACGAGGACGCCCTGATCGTGACCGACACGATGTGCGCCGTCGCGGACGGCATGGGCGGCCACGAGGCCGGCGAGGTGGCCAGCGCCCTGTGCGTCGCCACCCTCGGGGCCTCGGAGCTGTTCTCCCTGGACGACTTCCACGACTACCGGATCGTGGAGCCCGAGCCGGGGTCCGACGTCGCCCGCTTCCGCGCGACCATCGACCGCCAGCTCAAGCTGGACCCGGACGTCCCCAACGGGGCGCTGGACGCCGTGCACCGCGTGCGCTCGGTGCTGTGGGAGGCGGACCAGGCCATCCAGGCGCAGTGCGGCACCCGGGCCGGGACCACCGTCACCGGGGCGTGGCTCGTGGAGATCGAGGGCACGTGGCTGTGGATCGTCTTCAACGTGGGGGACTCCCGCACCTACCAGCTCACGGGTCCGCTCGTGGGTGAAGACGTCACGGCGACCTCCGGCCCGGTGGGGGTCACCCAGCTGACCGTGGACCACTCGGAGGTGCAGTACCTGGTCTCGATCGGGCAGCTGACTCCCGCCCAGGCGCTCGTGCACCCGCGCCGCAACGTGATCACGCGGGCACTGGGCACGGGACAGATCTGGGAGCCGGACGTCATCGTGGTGCCCGCGGTGCCGGGCCAGCGGCTGCTGATGTGCTCGGACGGTCTCACCGGTGAGCTCTCCCCGGCGCACATCGCGCGCGTCCTGCACTCGGTGCGCCACCCCAAGGAGGCCGCGGACGTGCTCGTCCAGGCGGCCCTGCGCACCGGCGGCCGGGACAACGTGACGCTGGTGGTCGCGGACGTCCTCGACGCCGAGGACCCGGCGGCCCACACGAGCACCATCCCGCGCGTCCGCTGAGCCAGGCGCGGCGGCAGGCTCCCACGAGGACAGACCGGTTGCGCTGCCCGGTCTCGTCACGGTGGGGCCGGGCCATCTGACCGGCAGAGACATGCGAGAGCGGCCCCGCGACGTCGTCCTCCGACGACGCCGCGGGGCCGCTCCACGTGCGGGGCCCGTCCGCGCTGCTCGCGCCGGACGGGCCCTCCACCACGGCGTCCGTGCCCGCGCGCCGTCAGGGCGCGGGCCCGGACGGACCGGTCAGGCGTGGTGGCCGCGCGTCTGGGCTCCCGGGTCCTTGGCGGGCTTGGGCTCCTTGACGGGGGCGTCACCGCTGGCGCGCAGCCGGCGGTAGTAGTCCTCCGCCTCCTGCTGGCGCTCGGCCTCCACCGTGCCGCCGATCTCCGCGCGCAGCAGCTCGGGGGAGAGCCCGAAGGCGTCCACGAGCTCCAGCGAGTACGGCCGCAGCCGCGCGATCAGGCGGTTGATGTAGGACTCCAGTGCCCGGCCGCGGCGCATGGACAGACGGCCGTAGGAGAGGTACCAGGCCAGGTCCTGCTCGATCAGGTGCAGACCGAAGAGGTCCCGCAGCCACGTGAGCACGCGCTTGGTGTCCGGGTCCTCGATCTTCTCCAGCCCGGCGGTGAACGCCTCCCACTGCAGCAGCTGCGCGTGGGAGCGGGCCGCCTCGAGCAGTCGGTTCTGGTTGCGGTTGAACGCCTCGGCCTGCTCGGTGCGGGACTTGCGACCCACGGCGCGCAGCTCGTCCGCAACGTCACCGACCATCGTCTGCACGCGGTCCGTGAGCAGCGCGCGCTGGGCGGCGGGGTCGCGCAGGGCGTTGACGGACTTGCGGGAGTCCCCGGTGTCCGAGAACGCCTGGGTGAGCTTGCGCAGGCCCGAGCGGTTGAACCCGGCCTCGGTCGCGCGGTCCGCCACGTAGCGGGCCATGACGCCCACGTCCGCGTTCTTGAACTCGGCCGAGTAGTCGTTGAGCAGGCGCTTGGCCACGAGCTGCAGCAGGATCGTGTTGTCACCCTCGAAGGTCACGTACACGTCCAGGTCCGCGCGCAGCTCCACGAAGCGGTTCTTGGCCATGAAGCCGGCACCGCCGCACGCCTCGCGGCACTCCTGCAGGGTGTCCAGGGCGCTCCAGGTGGACATGGGCTTGAACGCCGCGGCGAGGGTCTCGAGCTCCTGACGGTTGCCGTCCGACTCGTCCTGCCCGGAGAAGACCTCGTGGAACTTGTCCAGCAGCTGCTGGTGCGCGAACGTCATCGCGTACGTCTCCGCGATGCGGGGGATCAGCCGGCGCTGGTGGCGCTGGTAGTCCAGCAGGGTCTGCTCGCGGATGTCCGAGTCCGTGGTGAACTGGCGGCGCTGCTCCGCGTAGCGCACGGCGATGCTCAGCGCGGCCTGGTTGGCGATCGTCGCCGCGCCGTCCAGGGACACACGGCCCTGCACCAGGGTGCCGATCATCGTGAAGAAGCGGCGGCCCGGGGAGGGGATGGGGGAGGAGTAGACGCCGTTCTCGTCCACGTCCCCGTACTTGTTGAGCAGGTTGGTGCGGGGCACGCGCACGTGGTCGAAGTGCAGGCGGCCGTTGTCGATGCCGTTGAGCCCGCCCTTGCGGCCGTCGTCCTCGCCGCCCACACCGGGCAGGAACTCGCCGTTCTCGTCGCGCAGCGGCACGTAGAGGCAGTGCACGCCGTGGTTGGTGCCGTTCACGATCAGCTGCGCGAACACCGTGGCGGCGCGCCCGTGCAGCGCGGCGTTGCCGAGGTAGTCCTTCCAGGCCGCCTTGAACGGGGTGTGGATCTCGAACTCGTCCGTCTCGGGGATGTACGTGGCGGTAGTGCCGATCGAGGCGACGTCCGAGCCGTGGCCGATCTCCGTCATGGCGAAGGCGCCGGGCATGCTGAGGTCCAGGATGGCCGGCAGCCACTTCTGGTGGTGCTCCTCGGTGCCCAGGTTCAGCACGGCGGAGCCGAACAGGCCCCACTGCACGCCGGACTTGATCTGCAGGGAGGGGTCCGCGAGCACGAGCTCCTCGAACGCGGAGAGGTTCGCGCCGGGGCTCATGGCGCCGCCCACGCTCTCGGGCATGCCCAGGTACTGCGGGCCGGCCTCGGTGAGCAGCTTGAGCTGCTCCAGGGTGGTGGCGCGCTGGTCCGCGACCGTCTGGTCGTACTTGGACTGGAAACGGGGGTCCTCGGCGCGCTTGCGGGCCGCCAGGCGGGCCTCGGGCCAGCGCCCGAGCAGGATGGCGCCGAGCTCGGCGGTGTCGATGCCCGACGGCGCGGTGGCGCCCTCCTCGGGCAGGTCCTCGATGCGATCGGTGTCCGGAATGGTTCCGCTGACCGAAGTGGTGGACATGGTGACTCCTGAGTCTCTCGTGGACGGACGGTCCGTCCTGGGTGCGGGTCCTAGGGGTGGGAAGTATGGGAGGCGACGGCGTCGTCGGGGACTGCCGACGGGGCACCGCTGCCCACGGGGCGCAGGCCTTCCACGGCCCACGCGGTGATGATGCTGCTCATGTCGTGGCGGTCCGGAAGCCCCGGGCTGTCACCCTGCGCGAGCCACGCCTCCCCGGCACCGCGGACCATGCCCACGGTCGAGGAGGCCCAGCACCGCAGCACCGCAGCACTCATCACCTCGTCGCCGTGCAGGCGCAGATGCTGCTCCACGAGCAGGTCCCGCACGGAGTCGACGAAGCGCTCGATGGTGGAGTCCTGCTCGTCCGGGGCGGTCACGACGAAGCGGTAGACCTCGGCGGAGCCCGCCACGGAGCGCAGGTACTCCGAGACCAGTGCGTGGATCATGGCGGCGAACGTGTCCGCCTCGCTCGCGGCGGCCACCATGCGGCGACGCATGCGGGTCACGAAGTACTCGCCCACGGCCGCCTGCACGCCGGCCTTGTCCTTGAAGTACCGGTAGAACACGGACTTCGAGGTGCCGCACGCGGTGGCGATCTCCTCCATGGAGATGGCGGCGCCGTGCGCGGCCACGGCGTCGCGCGCGGCCGTGATCAGCTCGGTGCGCCGCCTGGCGCGGTGTCGCTGCCAGCGGCTGTTCCTGCCGTCGACGGGGTTCGTGACCTGTTTCACGATACCGAGAGTATCAGCTACTCTGGGTTTCAAGTGATCCACATCGCACACACCCTCAGGAGGGACCCCCATGTCCGAGAACACCCAGAAGCCGAACGCCACGTCCACGCCCGCCGCGGGCAAGCACGCCTCGAACGGCGTCGGACCCCGCCCCGTGGTGGTCGCCGGCAACCGCATCCCCTTCTCCCGGGCCGGCGGCGCGTACGCGAACGCGTCCAACCAGGACATGCTCACCGCCGCGCTCGACGGTCTCGTGGCCCGCACCGGGATCGCCGGTGAGCGCCTGGGCGCCGTGGCCGCCGGTGCTGTCATCAAGCACTCGCGCGACTTCAACCTGACCCGCGAGTCCGTGCTGGGCTCCGCGCTGGACCCGGCCACCCCGGCCTACGACGTTCAGATGGCGTGCGCCACGGGCATGGAGACCGTCAGCTCGATCTCCAACAAGATCCGCCTGGGCCAGATCGAGGCCGGCATCGCCGGCGGCGTGGACTCCTCCTCGGACGCGCCCATCGCCGTGAGCGAGCGGCTGCGCCACGCGCTGCTGCGCCTGCAGCGCGCCAAGACCACCGCCGAGAAGATCAAGGCGTTCAAGGGCCTGCGCCCCGGTGACCTGGCTCCCTCGGTCCCCACCTCGGGCGAGCCCCGCACGGGTCTGAGCATGGGCGAGCACCAGGCGATCACCACGCTGAAGTGGGAGATCACCCGCCTCGCGCAGGACGAGCTGGCCGCCGCGTCCCACAACAACCTCTCCGCCGCGTACGACCGAGGGTTCTTCGACGACCTCATCACCCCGTTCAAGGGCCTGTCCAAGGACAACAACATGCGTGCGGGCTCCACCGTGGAGAAGCTCGGCACCCTCAACCCCGTGTTCGGCAAGAAGCTCGCGGGGGAGGCCACCATGACGGCCGGCAACTCCACCCCCCTCACGGACGGCGCCTCCGCCGTGCTCATCACCACGGACGAGTGGGCCTCGGACCACGGCCTGACCCCGCTCGCCGAGGTCGTGGACAGCGAGGCCGCCGCGGTGGACTTCGTGACCGGCAACGAGGGCCTGCTGATGGCCCCGGCCTACGCCGTCCCGCGCCTGCTCGCCCGCCAGGGCCTCACGCTGCAGGACCTGGATCTCGTGGAGATCCACGAGGCGTTCGCCTCCACCGTGCTGTCCATCATGAAGGCGTGGGAGTCCCCCGAGTTCTGCAAGGAGCGCCTGGGCCTGGACAAGCCGCTGGGCTCGATCGACCGCAGCAAGCTCAACGTCAACGGCTCCTCGCTCGCCACCGGCCACCCGTTCGCCGCCACCGGTGGTCGCATTGTGGCCTCCACGGCCAAGGAGCTCGCCGCGCGCGCCAAGGCCGAGGGCAAGCCGCAGACCGCGCTGATCTCGGTGTGCGCCGCCGGCGGCCAGGGCGTGGCCATGCTGCTGCGCTCGGCCTGAGCACCGCACGGCAACCGCGAGACAACACGAGATCTGGGAGAGACGAACAGTGACTGACACATACCTGGACATGGTCAACTCGGGGCTGGGGAAGCAGGTCGCGGGCAAGCTCGGGCTGCCGCGCCCGGTGACCCTGCGCCGATTCAAGGCCGGTGCGGACTTCCCCGAGGGCTCCGTGCTGGTGCTCGGCAAGGGCCGGGCCGCCGACGCCGCCGCGAAGGACCTGCTCGCGTGGGACCTCGACGTCCGGCGCACCGCGCAGGACGTGGACCGCGTGGGAGCCGTGGTCATCGACTACACCGAGGCGCAGAACCCCTCCGAACTGGGCGGACCGGCGCTGGAGCTCGCCTCTGCGCTGCGCAAGCTGCGCCGTGGCGGCCGCGTGATCACGCTGTCCCGCCCGGCGCTCGGGATCGGGACCGGCGCGGCGTCGGGCACTGCGGCGAACGCGGAGGCCCTGAGCCCCGCCGTCTCCGCGGCCCGCCAGGGCGTCGTCGGCATCCTGCGCTCCGTGGCCCAGGAGATGCGCGGCGGCGTGACCGCCAACGGCGTGCTGATCGCTGACGGGGTCTCCCCGGACGCGGCCAGCGTGACCGGGGCCATCCGCTTCTTCCTCTCCGGGCGCAGCGCGTACGTGGACGGCCAGTTCCTGACCGTGAGCGACGACCGCGGGGACGCCGGCGTGGACTGGGACCACCCGGTCGCCGGCAAGATCGCGGTGGTCACCGGTGCCGCCCGCGGTATCGGCGAGCAGGTCACCCGCACCCTGGCCGCCTCTGGCGCCACGGTGATCCCGGTGGACGTCCCCATGGCCGGCGACGCGCTCAGCAAGCTCGCCAACGAGCTGCGTGTTCCCGCCCTGCAGCTGGACGTGACCGATCCGCAGGCCGGGCAGAAGATCCTGGACCTCGTGACCGCGCGCTACGGCCGTCTGGACCTCGTGGTCCACAACGCCGGCATCACGCGGGACAAGATGCTCGCGAACATGGACGCCGCCAAGTGGGACTCCGTGCTCGCGGTGAACATCGAGTCCCAGCTGCGGATCAACGAGACGCTGCTCGCTTCGAAGGACCTTGGGCCTGCCCCGCGGATCGTGTGCCTCGCGTCCACGAGCGGTGTTGCGGGCAACCGCGGCCAGACCAACTACGCGGCTTCCAAGGCGGGCGTGATCGGTCTCGTCGCGGCCACGGCCCCGCTGATCGCGGCGAAGGGCGGCACCATCAACGCGGTGGCCCCCGGGTTCATCGAGTCGGACATGACCGCCAAGATCCCGGCGGCCCGCCGCCAGATCTCGCGCCGCCTGAACTCGCTGCAGCAGGGCGGACTGCCCGTGGACGTTGCACAGGCCATCACGTTCCTGCTCTCGGACGCCGCCGGCGGCATCAACGGCCAGACGCTGCGCGTGTGCGGCCAGAGCCTGGTGGGGGCGTGATCGCATGAGCGAGGAGCTGCCGGGACTGCCCGGCGACTACGAGGTCGAGCTGCTGCGCGGACCCGTCAAGCTACCGGGGCTCTACGCCACGGCGGGCGCGCACGCGGCGGCGTCGGCGCTGACCGGTGCGGCGTCGTCGGCCACCCGCAAGGTGCTGCCCGCCCTGCGCAACTCGCCCGTGAAGAAGGTGCTGCCCGCGTCGCTGCGCGGGGAGGCTCCGGAGCGCGTGGACGCGTCCCTGGAGCTGCCGCGCGTGGCCCGCGAGGTGCGCGGACTCAGCGCGGAGCCCGAGTGGCACGAGAAGTTCTGCCGTGTGGTGCACGCAACTCCGCACCCCGTGGCGCCCGGTTCGGAGCTCAGCGCCGTGTTCTCGGGGGCGCTGCACGCCCTCGCGTTCCCCGTGGCCATGTCCGTGCTCACCCGCCCGGACTTCCCGCTGCCCGTGCTCGGCATGGTGCACCTGAGCAACACGGTGCACCACGTCACGGACGTGGCGGTCGGCGAGCCCGTCACCGCCACGGCGTGGGTGGAGAACCTGCGAGCGCACCGTTCCGGAACCATGGTGGACGCGGTGGTCACGCTGGGCAGTGAGGACGGCGACGTCGTGTGGGCCGGCCGCTCCACGTACCTCGCCAAGGGGGTCCACACCGCGATCGCCGGGCAGTCACCGAGCACCGGCGACTCGGGGGAGACCGAGAAGCGCGAGGAGTTCACGCCTCCGCACCCCACGGGTGAGTGGCGCCTCGGCGCCGGCACGGGACGTGAGTACGCGGCGGTCAGCGGCGACTACAACCCCATCCACCTCTCGGACCCGTCCGCGAGGGCGCTGGGCATGAAGTCCGCGATCGCGCACGGGATGTACACGGCGTCGCGCGCCCTCGCGATGACGGGCGTGCCCGCCGAAGTCCCGTTCGCGTGGTCGGTGGACTTCGCCACCCCCGTGCGGCTCCCGGCCACGGTGGCCGTGGCGGTGGACGACGACGATCGCGGCCACTCCTGGCGCGGCTCCACCGTGGACGTGTGGGACCCCAAGCGCAACCGCCCCCACGCGCAGCTGCGGGTGAGCGCCCTGTAGCGCAACCCAGCGCACGGTTGCGACGAGCGCCGCCCCCGGACCGCTGCACGAGGTCCGGGGGCGGCGCTCGTCGTCGTTCGGCTCGGGCGGCGTGGGCCCGCAGGCGCGGGCCTCTGGGCGCGGGCTCGACGGCGCGGCGTCGTCCCCGGTGCGGCACGGGGCCCACTGTGGGACCGTGCCGGGGGCGCGGACTCAGCGTGTCGGCGTCGTGGGTCACAATGGTCCGGTGAGCACAGACACAGCCAAGACCGCGCAGCGGGCCACGGACGCGAACGGGCAGGACCTCAACCCGGAGGAGCCCAGCGAGGCGCTGCGGGAGCAGTACGCCGAGCTCTCGGACCGGGTGCGGGCGGCGCGAGCCGCCTACTACGTGCACGACCAGCCGGTGATCTCGGACGCGGAGTACGACGCCCTGTACCGCGAGCTCGAGGAGTTCGAGGCGCTGCACCCGGAGCTGAAGGCCAACGACTCGCCCACGCAGGAGGTCGGCGGAGAGGTCGGTGCGGCGTTCAGCCCGGTCACTCACCTGGAGAAGATGTACTCGCTCGAGGACGTCTTCTCCACGGATGAGCTCGTGGCGTGGCTGGAGCGGGCGCAGCAGCAGGTCGAGCAGCTGCCCGGGGCACCGGAGGTCGCCTGGCTCAGCGAGGTCAAGATCGACGGTCTCGCGGTCAACCTCCTCTACCGCGACGGCGTGCTCGTGCGCGCCGCCACGCGCGGCGACGGCACCACGGGCGAGGACATCACGCACAATGTCGCGACCATCAAGACGATCCCGCAGCGGCTCACCGGTGAGGACTTCCCGGAAGAGGTGGAGGTGCGTGGCGAGGTGTTCATCTCCTCCAAGGACTTCCGCGCGCTCAACGAGACGATGGTGGAGGAGGGACGGGCCCCGTTCGCGAACCCTCGCAACGCCGCGGCCGGTTCACTGCGCCAGAAGGACCCGGAGGTCACCGCGCGGCGGCCGCTGTCCATGTTCGTGCACGGCATCGGCTACGCCCGCGGCTTCGAGCTGACCACGCAGTCCGAGGCCTACGACGTCCTCAAGGGCTGGGGGCTGCCCGTGAGCCCGTACTCCCGGGTGCTCTCCTCCGTGTCCGAGGTCCTCGAGTTCATCGCCGAGTTCGGGGACAAGCGGCACAGCCTGCTGCACGAGATCGACGGCATCGTGGTCAAGGTGGACGACCGTCGCACGCAGTTCCGGCTGGGCTACACCTCCCGCGTGCCGCGCTGGGCCGTGGCGTACAAGTACCCGCCGGAGGAGGTCAACACCAAGCTCCTGGACATCCTCGTGAACGTGGGGCGCACCGGGCGCGTGACGCCGTTCGGGTTGATGGACCCCGTGCGGGTGGCCGGCTCCACGGTGGAGATGGCCACGCTGCACAACCAGGACGTGGTGAAGGCCAAGGGCGTGCTGATCGGGGACACCGTGGTGCTGCGCAAGGCCGGGGACGTGATCCCGGAGATCGTGGGACCCGTCGTTGCCCTGCGGGACGGTTCCGAGCGCGAGTTCGTGATGCCCACCGAGTGCCCGTCCTGCGGCACCCCGTTGCGCCCCGCCAAGGAGGGGGACGTGGACATTCGCTGCCCCAACGCGCAGACCTGCCCGTCCCAGCTGAAGGAGCGCGTGAACCACGCGGCCGGGCGCGGTGCGTTCGACATCGAGGCGCTCGGGGAGGAGGCCGCGAAGGCCCTGACCCAGCCCGTCCCGCTGGACTCCCCGGACGGCACCGACTTCTCGGCCCCGCCGCTGCGCAACGAGGCCGGGCTGTTCGACCTCAGCCCGCAGGACCTGCGGGACGTCATGGTGTGGCGTGACTCCCGGCTCACCGTCAAGGACCCCGAGACGGGCGAGAAGGTGCAGCGGGTCACGCCCGAGCTCGTCCCCTATTTCTGGACCAAGCCCACGAAGGCCAGGCCGAGCGCCCCGTCCAAGACCACGGAGCAGATGTTCGCGCAGCTGGAGAAAGCCAAGGACACAGACCTGTGGCGCGTGCTGGTGGCCCTGTCCATCCGGCACGTGGGACCCACGGCGGCTCGCTCACTGGCAGTGGCCTTCCGCAGCATGGACGCGATCCGCGCGGCGGACCAGGAGACCCTCGCCGGCACCGACGGCGTGGGTCCCGTGATCGCCCAGGCGGTCATCGAGTTCTTCGAGGAGCCGTGGCGGCGCAACGTGGTGCAGACCTGGGCCGCGGCGGGGGTCCGCATGGAGGAGGAAGTGGACGAGTCCACGCCCCGCACCCTGGAGGGGGTCACCGTGGTGGTCACCGGTTCGCTGAAGGGCTACAGCCGCGACTCAGCCAAGGAGGCGATCCTGGCGCGCGGGGGCAAGGCGTCCGGGTCGGTCTCCAAGAAGACGGACTTCGTGGTGGCCGGAGAGAATGCGGGCAGCAAGCTGGACAAGGCCGAGTCCCTGGGCCTGACGGTCCTGGACGAGGCGGGCTTCGACGTGCTGCTCGCGCAGGGACCGGCGGCGTTCGAGGACGCCGCGGCCGCGACAGAAGAGGAGTAGACCGGTCATGCCTGACGCACTGGAGGGGCTGGGTCCCGGGACGGACGAGCTCGAGGACCTTCTGGCGGTTGCGCTGGAGGCGGCGGAGGCGGGCGCGCAGGTGCTCCGCGGCAGGGACGCTGCCCAGCTGAACGCGGTGAACAAGTCCTCGGACGGGGACTGGGTCACGGCCTTCGACGTCGCCGCGGAAGAGGCCGTGGGCGAGGTGCTGCGTCGGGCCCGGCCGTACGACGCGATCACGGGGGAGGAGTCCGGAACCTACGTGCCGCCGCGGCGCTCCGGCGTGCGCTGGTCCGTGGACCCCCTGGACGGCACCACGAACTTCATCCGGGACATCGTCTACTACGCCACCTCGGTGGCCGCGTGCGACGACCACGGCAACTGGCTCGTGGGGGTCGTTAACGCTCCCGCCCTGGGGCGCGTCTACTACGCCGTGGCGGGCCTGGGCGCCTGGGTGCGTCGCAACGGCGGGGACACCCGGCTGACCGGCCCGGTGCCCTCGCGCCGGGGCGCCCTCTACGGGACGGGCTTCTCGTACGACGCCGCGGTGCGCCGTGAGCAGTTCGGCACCTTCCTGGAGACGATGGAGAACTTCTCGGACATGCGCCGACTGGGAGCCGCGTCACTGGACCTCTGCATGGTGGCGGAGGGGACCCTGGACGGGTACTCGGAACGGGGGCTGCACGAGCACGACTGGGCGGCCGGCGCCCTGATCGCCCACGAGGCCGGGGCGGTGGTGGAACGCCCCGATCTGCCCCCGCCCCCGGCGCTGTGTGAGCAAGAGCATACAGATGCGAGTGCAATGGTGAACGCCTACGAGAAGGCCCGTGTGGCCAGCGTGATCGCGGCGTGGGCGGCCAACTGAGCGGCGGATATCACACCGTTATGCACCGGCTATCGCTCCGTTACCGGGGCGTGACCGTCGTGCGAGGTTGACCTCTCCAACGGGGGTGCCCTAGCGTGTCACGAGTTGAAGGGCCCCGTGGGTCGTGATACGAGCCCACGACTGGGGTTGTCCCCAGAAGTGGCATAACGAACTTGTAACGCTGCACTTGGCTAAGCGCGGAATGTTACGCTATCGTTATCAACAACTTCCTCAGCGGACTTTCGTGAGCGGAAGTTCGCTACCGGACCACTGATCCGTGGTCTGGACTGTGCTGGATGCTGCTGCAACACCGTACGTCGTCTGTATGGCAGCATTCCGTAGTTTCTACCCCTAACACCAACTGTCAAGGGTAGACGACGGCGCGAAGACCCCCGGGGACGGGAGCGAGCGTAGGTGGCCTTACGGAGCATGATGAAGACTTCAACCGCTATTCGCCGTGGTGCCGCTGCTGTCGTGATGGGTGGCGTGGCCGTCGGTGCCTTCGCCGTTCCCGCCAACGCCGCTCCGAGCCTCGACGCAATCAAGCAGTGCGAGTCCGGCGGAGACTACCAGGCGCTCAACGCCTCCTCCGGTGCCTCCGGCGCCTACCAGTTCCTCGACAGCACCTGGGCCGGCATGTCCCAGTCCGCGGGCTACGCCCACGCCGCGGATGCGCCTGCCGCCGTCCAGGACGCTGCTGCCGCCGAGCTCATGGCCCGCTCCGGTGCCAGCCAGTGGGAGTGCTCCTCCATGATCTCCTCGGGTTCCTACTCGGCCCCCGCCGCCGCCGCGTCGGTGTCCACGCAGTCCTCCTCCGTCCAGGAGGCCGCCCCGGTCGAGCAGGCTGCCCCCGCCGCGCAGCAGGCCGCGCCGGTGAAGGAGACCGCACCCGTGCAGGAGACCGCGCCCGCTCAGGAGTCCGCTCCCGTGGCCCAGGCACCGGCTGTGGAGTACTCCGCCCCCGCTGCCCCCGTGCAGCAGGCTGCTCCGGCTGCCGGCACCTACACCGTGCAGGCCGGCGACACGCTGGGCACGATCGCCAACAAGCTGGGCGTCAACGGCGGCTGGGAGGCCCTGTACGCGGCCAACTCCGGCTCCGTGGCCGATGCCAACCTGATCTTCCCGGGCCAGGTTCTCAACATCCCCGCCTGATTTCAGGCACTCGTCCCCCGGGACGAGCCGGTCGTGACGCTGAGCTGATCAGCAGAACGCCCACTCGGAACCCCGTTCCCGCCGTCGTGGCGGGGGCGGGGTTTCTGCGTTGCCGGCCCCCGGGGGCGGGCCTGGGCATCGGAAGCGAGGTCAGGGCGGGCGTCGGAACAGGTGCCAGAATGGGCCCATGTGCCAGGAGATCGTGATCATTGGCGGCGGGATCGCCGGACTGTCCGCGGCGTCGGAACTCGCCAGGGTCCGGGGGACAGGACGGGGGATCCTGCTGCTGGAGGCCGAAGAGGACGTTGCACGGCACACCTCCTCCCGCTCGGCGCAGCAGCTGATCCCCGGCTACGGCCCGGCGCCCGTGCTGGAGCTGACGCGCTGGAGCATCGACCAGATCCTGCGGGCCGGTGAGGAACTGGCGGCGCCGCTCGCCTGGCCGAGCGCGTTCGTGGTCGCCGGTCGCCCGGAAGACGTCGCAGCCATGACGGCCCCTGGGATGCGGTCGCTCAACCGGGACGAACTCGTCGAGCTCTGCCCCGAACTCGCGACGAACCCCGAGCGGTACCCCGTGGCGGCCATCGACGACTCCGCTGTGAGAACGGATGCCACCGCGCTGGTGGCCTGGCATCGTGCACGGGCCGAGGCCGCCGGGGTCGAGATCCGCACGGGCGCGCGCGTCGTGGGCCTCACCCCGCAGGACGGAGGGACCTGGGTGCTCGACGTCGCCGGCCCCGGTGGGACGGCGGCGAGGGAGGAGGCGGCGGTGCGGGCCCGTACGGTGGTCAACGCCGCGGGTGCGTGGGCCGAGCAGATCGGCGCGCTGGCCGGTGTCACTCCTCAGGAGCTCCAGCCCTACCGCCGGACTGCTGCGCTGGTGACCCTTGCGGAGCCGTTCGCGCCCGAGCCCCCCATGGTCGACGACGCCGCGCAGGACTGGTACTACCGCCCCGACACGGTGGGGGCCATGATTTCGTGGGGTGAGGCGGAGCCGAGTGACGCCTGCAACGCGACTCCCCATGAGGGTGCCGTGGCCTCGCTGGCCGAGACCCTCGAACGGGAGACTGCCCTCCGGATCGCCGGCACGGTCAAGGAGTGGACCGGTCTGCGCACCTCCCGACCGGGCGACGTGCCGGTGTGCGGCTGGGATGCCGCCGCTCCCGGGTTCTTCTGGCTGGCAGGCCAGGGCGGCTACGGCTTCCAGACCAGCTCTGCGCTCGCACGGGCCACCGCGGAACTCGTCGTCCAGGGGCGGGTGGGTTGGTGGCTGAGCGCGGACACGGTCGAGGCGCTTTGCCCGGCGGCCAGGGATGCGGACGTCGTCCTGCGGTGCCCCACCGGCACTGACGGGAACCCCGCTACCGGGGGAGCGGCGTTGTAGACCGCCCCGATCTCCTGCTGCCTGCCCGCAAGCTCAAGCACGCCGCGTTCGTGACGGGCAAGCGTGCCCTGCGGCTGTGGAGCACCATCGTGTTCGCCACGGTGAGGCGGGCGGGACCGCGCCACGCCGCGATGAGCCCGCACACGTTCGACCCGTCGCGGTACCACCGCTCGTTCCTGCCGCCGGACGCACCCGGCCGGGGCCACGGGGGAGAGCAAGCTGCCTCGCAGTGTGTTCGTGCTGTGGCTCGGGGATAGCCCGTTGACACCGCGTCGACGGGAGAAACTGGTGGTTCTGCGGGAATGGATCGGGCTCCCGGTGGAACTGGTGACCCCGGAGAACCTGAGCGACTGGGTGCTGCCCCAGCACCCGCTCCACCGGGCCTACGAGAACCTCTCCCTGGTCTGCCGTTCCAACTACTTGCGCGCGTCCCTGACGCACCACCACGGGGGCGGCTACTGCGACCTTAAGGCGTCGGCGGCGGGTTGACAGGACGCATTTGTCCGCGCGGAACGGAACCCGGAGGCGTGGTTGACGGGTTGTGCCGAGGCAGCAGCAGGGGGCGTGACTCGCTTGCCGGAAGACCTCAAACTTGTGGGCTGCCCGGTCTCCTGGACCCGGCTCCTCGGCGGGGTCCTGCACCCGCGGCGGCTCAAGCACCTGGAGTGCGCGAGGCAGGACCCGGACCTGCTGCTCGAGTTCGAGAACTACCAGTAGGCACGGCGGCGCCGCCGTGGCGGGGGCGCCCGCTTCACCGTCGACGTCGGTCGGGACGTGGCCCTGTCGGGGACGCGCCGGGTGCGCCCGGTCCAGCCCACCAGGACGGACGAGTTCGGTCCAGGCCACGGCGCCTGTCACGCCCGGCCCGACCTGCGGCGACGCCGCCCGGCCCCGGGGTGCTCAGTCCGCGACGCCCAGGCAGCGCATGAGCCACGCGTACTCCCACGCGGTGTCCTTCCACTGGGCGTACCTGCCGGAGGCACCACCGTGACCGCCGGCCATCTCGCAGCGCAGCAGCACGGTCTCCGGGTGCGCAACCTTGGTGCGCAGCTCCGCAACCCACTTCGCGGGCTCAACGTACAGCACGCGGGTGTCGTTGAGGCTCGTCACCGCGAGGATCGGCGGGTAGTTGGCATCGCGCACATTTTCGTAGGGGGAGTAGGAACGCATGTACTCGTAGACCTCTGCGGACTCCACGGGGTTGCCCCACTCCTCCCACTCGAGGGCGGTCAGTGGCAGCTCGGGCATGAGCATTGAGGTCAGCGCGTCCACGAACGGCACCGCGGCCAGCCCGCCGCAGTACAGCTCGGGGGCGAGGTTCAGCACCGCGCCCGCGAGCAGACCGCCCGCCGAACCGCCCATCAGCGCGATCCGCCGCGCATCCACGTCCTGGCGTGCGGCCAGGTGCCGGGTCACGGCCACGAAATCGGTGAAGGTGTTGGTTTTGGTGTTCTTCTTGCCGTCCTCGTACCACGCGCGTCCCAGCTCACCGCCGCCGCGCACGTGGGCCACGGCCCAGATCACACCGCGGTCCAGCAGGGACAGCCGCGAGATGGAGAACGCCGGGTCCGTGCTGATCTCGTAGGAGCCGTACGCGTACTGCAGCACGGGCGCGGGCACCGCGGGGTCCAGGTCTGCGCGGCGGATCATGCTCACGGGAATCCGCGTGCCGTCCTCCGCGACCGCCCAGTCCCGCTCCACGGTGTAGTCCTCGCTGCGGTACCCGCCCAGCACAGTGGCCTCGCGCCGCAGCGCGGGCTCACCCACGCCGAACGCGTCCAGCGCACCGGCCCCGGGCTCGCCCGTGGGGATGTCGTACACGCGCGGCGGCGTCACGAAGGATGTGTAGGACACGCGCACCACCGAGTTCTCGTACTCGGCGGAGAGCACGCCGGTGCTGCTGAGGTCCTCGTCGAACGCGGCCTCTGTCCCGGTCAGCAGCCCGGCGTTCGCCGCCGTGCCGGTGCCCGCAGACGACGACGCCGCACCGCCTGCCCGCGCGTCCGTTCCGTCGTGCGCCATCCCGGTCACCAGTGGTTCCAGGGCCGTGCGGGGGATCAGGCGCACCCGGGGCGTGGTGTCCTCACGCAGGGCCACCACCAGGTGGGTGGCCGTGGGGATTGCGGACTCCACGCGCACGGTGTCCGAGGCGGGGACCACGTCCACCAGCTCCACCTCCGTGAGGCCCCGCCCAGCGTGCTCCATCGGCATGAGGCTGACGCGCCCGTTCGGGGCGTGCGCGTCGTGGGAGAGCAGCAGCACATCGGTGCCGGCCACGGTGAGCGGCTCCACCTCGTAGAGCACCCGCTCCTCGCGGGAGAGCACAACCCGCCACGGCAGGTCCACAGGGGCCTCGGGGTGTGCCTCCTCCGTGCCGTCACTACGACCGGGGTCCGCCCCCATGCGCTCGTCGGGCGCGTCCTGGTGCGCGGGGGAGGGCGCCGCTCCGGAGGACGGGCCACGGGAACCCGGCGCGGCGGCGTCGTGCTCCGGGGTGTGTGAACCGCGCGCGGCAGCGTCGGCGGCGGAAAGCTCGCTCAGGCGCAGGACGCTGTACTCGCTGTACTCCGAGCACGAGGAGGAGAGCATGAGCCACTGCTTGTCCGCGGAGAGCTCCGCGCCGAGCCACAGGCCGGGATCGTCCTCCTGGAACAGCAGCTGGTCTGCGGAGACGTCCGTGCCGATCACGTGGCGGTACACGCGGTACGGGCGCCAGGACTCATCCACCACGGTGTAGACCACCTGCGAGGCGTCCGGGGTGAGGAACGCACCGTAGGAGGTCTGGGGGATCCGGTCCGCGAGCAGCGCCCCGGTGGTGAGGTCCTTGACGTGGACGGTGAACCGCTCGTCCCCGGCGGTGTCCTCGGACCACGCGAGCCGGGAGCCGTCCTCGGCCACGCTGAACGCGCCGAGCGCGTAGAAGTCGTGCTCCTGCGCCGCGGCGTTCGCGTCCAGGAGGGTCTGCTCACCGTCCAGGGGCGTCCCGGGCTCCACGGCGGGCGGGGTCCAGTCCGCAGGGTCCGCCGCGGGTACCCGGCAGAACACCTGGTGGGCGCCGCCCTCCACGGTGCGCGCGAAGTACCACCAGTCCCCGTGGCGGCTGGGGACCGAGAGGTCCGTCTCCTGGGTGCGGTCCTTGATCTCCGTGTAGATGCGCTCCCGCAGCGGGGCGAGGTCTGCAGTGACCGCCTCCGCGTAGGCGTTCTCACCGTCCAGGTGTGCCCGGACCTCGGGGGAGTCCTTCTCCCGCAGCCACTCGTAGGGGTCGCAGAACGTGTGGCCGTGGAACGTGCGGTTTACGGGACTGCGGGGGGCCACGGGGAAGGTCTGCTGCTCGGAAGTCATGCGCCCCAGTCTAGGGACGTGCCGGTGGGCCGTGCGGGTGTCCCACTGCACGGCCCACCGGGGTGGCGCTGCCCTCCAGCTCGGGATCGCCGCGCCGGGCGCGGGAGCGGCGCCCCGGCCCACGCGCCCCGGCCCCGCACGCTCCAACCCCACGCCCTCCGGGACGGCGCGGTCCGCAACCGCGCCCCGGCCCCGCGTGCTGCGGGACCGGCGGACCCCGGCCCCGCGTGCTGCGGGACCGGGGTCCGCGGCCGGTGGTCCGGCCGTCAGCCCCGCAGGGCCTCCCGCCACTTCAGCGCCTTGCCCGTGCGCAGGATGGAGCGCTCGTAGATGGCCGAGGCCAGCCAGATGGCCAGGGCGGTGGTCACGATCAGCAGCACGAGGGAACCGACGTGCTCCCACCACTGCCCCTGCCCCAGGAAGATGCGCAGCGGCACGGCCACCGGGGCGGAGAACGGGATCCAGCTCATGATGCGCAGCGCGTCCGGATTGTCGTTGAAGAAGATCACGCCGAAGTACGGGAGCATGATCAGCATCATCACGGGCATGGACGTGGAGCCGATGTCCTCCTGCCGGGACACCATGGACGCCGCCGCCGCGTAGAGGGCGGCGATCATCACGAACCCGATGGAGAACAGCACCACGAACCACAGGATCGGCACGCCCATCCCGTCCAGGGGCAGCACGTCCCCGTTGATCTGCAGGCCCAGCAGCAGCGCCCCGGCCAGCAGGGCCACCTGCAGGATGGCCATGGCCGCGTTGCCCAGCACCTTCCCGGCCATCATGGCCCGCGCCGGGACCGCGGCGAGCAGGATCTCCACCACGCGAGACTGCTTCTCCTCGATCACGGACACCGCGATCTGCTGGCCGAACGTGATGGCGGCCATGAAGAACACGAGTCCGAAGCCGAAGGCCATGAGGTACCGCAGGGCGGGGTTCGGTGCGGTGGGGTCCAGCAGCTCCACACCCGGGCTCGTGGACAGCGCCTGCACCAGATCCGAGGGGGCGTCCGTCATGGCCAGGACGCTCACACCGGCCGGGTTGCCGGGATCCGGCACCACGGCGGCGTCGGCCGCACCCGAGAGCACGGCCTCCCGGGCCGCATCCTCGGAACCGACGGTCTGCGGGGCGTAGTCCTCGCCGAGGGCTTGCACGGACGGAGCGGTCTGCTCCACCACGGCCACGCGGGTAGCGCCCCCGGCGAAGAGGTCGCCCAGGCGGGGCACGAGCAGCGTGGCGGCTAGGGCGGCGGCCAGCAGGATCAGCGTGGTGATGATGAACGGCTTGGAGGTGGCCTTCACCTTCATCTCGCGTGCGGCCACGGTGCCCACCGCGGTCGAGAAGGGGGTGCGCCGCGGGTTGCGCGGCTGCGTGGTGCGCTCAGGGGCGCTGGTGACGGTGCTCATCGGGTGACCTCCGTGAAGATCTCGTGCAGGGTGCGGGTGACGGGTCCGAAGCGGTGGACGGTGCCCCGGGCCACGGCGTCGGCGAGGACGGCGTGGGCGGCGGCCTCGGAGTCTGCCAGGAAGTGCACGCGCCCGCCGTCGAAGGAGAGCACCTCCACGCCGGGTGCCTCGCGCACCCAGCCGGTGTCCACGGCGGCGTCGAGCTCCCACTCGGGCCGCGCGTGCGCGGCCAGCAGCTCGGAGCGCGAGCCCGCGGCGCGCACCCGCCCGTCCGCGAGGATGACGAGCTCGTCGCACAGCCGCTCCACGACGTCGAGCTGGTGGGAGGAGAACAGGACGGGAACCCCGGTGTCCGCGGTCTCCCGCAGCACCTGCACCGTGGTCTCCACGGCGTGGGGGTCCAGCCCGGAGAAGGGCTCGTCCAGCACGAGCGCCACGGGATCGTGCACCAGGGCGGCGGCGATCTGGGCCCGCTGCTGGTTGCCCAGGGACAGCTCCTCGAGCCGGCTGCCCGCGCGGTCGCCGAGCCCCAGGCGCTCGAGCAGCGCCATGGTCCGGGCCTTCGCGTCCGCACCGGTCATGCTGTGCAGCCGGCCCAGGTAGACCAGCTGGTCGAGCACGGTCATCTTGGGGTAGAGCCCCCGCTCCTCGGGCATGTAGCCGATGCCCGCGCGGTAGTCCGCGGTGATGGGGGACCCGTCCACCTCGATCACCCCCGCGTCGGGTCTCAGCACGCCCAGCAGGATGCGCATGGTGGTGGTCTTGCCCGCGCCGTTGCCCCCCACGAACCCCGTCATGAGGCCCGGCCGGATCTCGAAGGTCACGTCCGTCAGCACGTGCGCGGAACCGAAGGACTTGTTCACCCCGTTCACTGTGATCATGCCTCGAGCCTAGAGAGGCCCGGGCACGGCCACCTCCCCCTCGGGGCGGATCTTCCGGTCCGGGTCCGCCTCCGCCCCCGGACGGAGCCGGGCACGGGTCCCTTCCGCGGTGGGCCGTGCGCTCAGGAGTCGGACAGCCCGTGCTCGAAGGCCCAGATCACGGCGTGGACCCGGTCCCGCGCGCCCGTCTTCTGCAGCACGTTGGACACGTGGGTCTTCACCGTGGCCCTGCCCACCACGAGCTCCCGGGCGATCTCCTCGTTGGACAGCCCCCGGGCCATCGCGGTCAGCACCTCGGTCTCCCGGGCGGTCAGTCCCGCGGGGGAGGCGTCCTCGTCGGGCCGCGCCGCCGTCCCGCCCACCGCACCGGGGCACGACGACGTCGCGCCGCCCGCCGTCCACCGAACGGACGCGCCGTGGGTATGGAAAGCGCTGTCCGGCCCCACATCAACACCGTCGCC